>CALVUY010000001.1 GCA_944363705.1 uncultured Bacilli bacterium
CCTCTAATAATATTTAATCTTTGTTTTTGACCAGTAGATAGTCTTATACCTTTTTCACCAACTATAGTATCAAGACCATGTTCTAGACTATTAATCCAAGAAAGAAGTCCTGCGTCATTTAAATATTCATTTAATTTCTTATCACTTATATTTTTACCTAGTAAGAGATTATCTCTAATAGATAAATCAAAGAGGTCTGTTTCTTGAGAAATATAAGCGACATCTGGAGCTTTACTGCTTTTTTTACCATTTACTAAATATTTATTATCATCTATCTTATAAAATCTACAGAATAGATTAAGAAAAGTAGATTTACCTTGACCAGATTCTCCCATTATACTTACTTTATCTTTTTTATCTACCTTGAAGTAAGGTATATTTATAACATTTTTACTTTTCTTACTATATTTAAACTCTATATCTTTTAAAGTAATATTATTAAAGTTTTTAAATTTAGGTTGTTTTTCTTCTTTAGTTAAAACTTTTTCTATTTGATTATTAGCAGATTTAAATTTATTAAGATGTAAGAATAGATAACCAACACCTTTTAATTCTGTGTTAAGTCCAGTAAACATTGTAGTATAAAAAACTACATAACTAAATACATTTTCACCATTTTTCATTTGAATAAATAAACTGATTAACAAAATTGCATACATTATAAATATTAAAGCACTTGTTCCATCAAATCTTAAAGAACCAAAGATATTAACTTTTCTTAAAGGCTTTCTCACTATGTCGAATTCTTTATTAATTCTTTTAGTTGCAAAGAAAAGTCCATCATAATTTTTTACTACTTTAACATTTTCTAGAAAGTCGACATTAGTAGCATTATATTTAGCATTTTTACTGTTATAATCTTCTTGAGCCATTACATTAAATTTAGTAATGATTATATTATAAATTACTATAAAGATTATAAATACTATACAAATAGCAAATACGAGTTTACTTTGTGTAAAAACTTGAATTAGAAATATAGAAATTGCAATAACAAAACCATTAATTGTTGTCATGAATTCGTTTAATAAATTTACTGTTTCATCACTAACTATGTCTATTTGTTTCTTTAAAAAACCAGTATGAGTATTATTAATTTTAGTAATGTTCATATCACATATTCTTCTAAAATAAGCGAGTTGTAAATCTTTTTTTGTTTCTTCTAAAAAATATACTGCTTTTATATTCCAAATAGAATTAAATATTATCTCTAAAGTTTTAAGGGTAATGGTAAGTATGATTAATATTTTAAATTTATTTAAAGTAAAGGGAGTAGTTAAACATATAGATATTATGACTGGCATGATATAGATACAAATGTTTTCTACGAAAGCATTAAGAAAATATAAAGAATATTTCTTTTTATTTAATATTTTAAATGGATACATAATACACCTACTTTACAATAGAACCTATATCATCAGTAATAAGAGCTTGTTTTAACATACCAGGTTTATTTATATTGAAGACAATAATAGGAATTGACTCTTCCATGCATAGAGTAATTGCTGTCAAGTCCATTACTTTTAACTTTTTATTTAACACTTCATTATATGTTGTTTCTTTAATTAATTTAGCATCTTTATACTTTTTAGGATCTTTATCATAAATACCATCTACATTAGTTGCTTTTACTAAAATATCAGCATTAATCTCTGCTGCTCTTAAAGCTGCTGCCGTATCAGTTGAAAAGAATGGATTACCTGTACCACAACCAAATATTACAACTCTACCTTTTTCAAGATGTTTCTCACATTTTTCACGTAGATAGAACTCGGCAACTTTTCTCATTTCAATAGCAGTTTCAACACGAACTGGAACACCTATTTGTCTAAAAGCATCTTGCAAAGCTAGAGCATTCATAGTAGTTGCAAGCATGCCTATATAATCAGATGTTTGTCGCTCCATAAAGTCATTTGCTTTACCTCTCCAGAAGTTTCCTCCTCCTACAACTATTGCAATAGAAAAGCCCATATCAAGACAATCTTTAACTTCTTTAGCAATTTCTATAACTCTTTCAAAGTCAATACCATTATCTTTAGAACCACTTAAAGCTTCTCCTGATACCTTTAATAAAATTCTTTTTTTATTCATAGTCTCACTTCCTTGCTATTAGTATATCATGTCGTATTTTTAGTAGCAATTTTTTCTTTAAAAAATAAATTATCTTTGTTATACTTGTTTTATAGCGAAAGGATAGTGATTAAATGAAATATGTTTATGCCTTTAGTGAAGGCAATAAGGATATGAGAGAGTTGTTAGGAGGAAAAGGAGCTAATCTTGCCGAGATGACAAGAATTGGACTACCTGTACCTCGTGGGTTTACCGTAACAACTGAAGCTTGCTTAAAATACTATGATGATAATGAAGAGATTAGTGAGGATATTAAAGAAGAAATCTTTAAAGAATTAGCTAATCTTGAAAAGTTAACTGGTAAGACTATGGGAGATGATAAAAATCCATTATTAGTATCAGTTAGAAGTGGGGCAAGAAGCTCTATGCCAGGAATGATGGATACCATCCTTAATCTTGGTATGAATGATGAAGTAGTAGAAACACTTGCAAGACTTACAGATAACAAAAGATTTGCTTATGACTGTTATCGTCGTTTTATTCAAATGTTTGCAGATGTAGTTATGGGCTTTCCAAAGAGTTCTTTTGAATATTTATTTGAAGATATTAAGAAAGAAAAGAATGTAGAACTTGACACTGATTTAACTGCTGATGACTTAGTTGAAGTTGTAGATAGATACAAAGAAGAATATAGAAAACATGCAGGAGAAGAGTTCCCACAAGATGCTAAAGTGCAACTAATAGAAGCGGTAAAAGCTGTCTTTAGAAGTTGGAATAATGATAGAGCGATTACTTATAGACGTCTTAATGATATTCCAGGTGACTGGGGTACTGCTGTTAATGTTCAAGAGATGGTTTATGGTAATATGGGTAATACTAGTGGAACAGGTGTTGCCTTCACAAGAAATCCTGCTACTGGAGAAGCTAAGTTATATGGAGAATATTTAATTAATGCACAAGGAGAGGATGTAGTGGCAGGTATTAGAACTCCACAGTCTATTGATACTTTAAAAGAAGTTATGCCAGAGTGTTTCGAGGAGTTTGTTAAGATATGTAAAACTCTAGAAGACCATTATAAAGATATGCAAGATATGGAGTTTACTATTGAAAATGGTAAGTTATTTATGCTTCAAACTAGAAGTGGTAAAAGAACGGCAGAAGCTGCTCTTAGAATTGCTGTAGAACTTGTAGAAGAGGGTAAGATAACTAAAGAAGAAGCTCTTTTAAGAGTAGAGCCTAAACAGTTAGAACAATTATTACATCCTGCTTTTGATAAAGATACTTTAAGTAAAGCTAAAGTTATTGGTAAAGGTTTAGCTGCTTCACCTGGGGCTGCTACAGGACATTTATATTTTAGTGCCGAAGATGTTATGAAAGCTAACGAAGAGGGAGTAGAAGATATAATATTAGCAAGAGAAGAAACATCTCCAGAAGATATTGAAGGTATGAATATCGCTCGTGGTATTTTAACAGTTAGAGGTGGAATGACTTCACATGCTGCTGTTGTCGCTCGTGGTATGGGTACTTGTTGTGTATCAGGTTGTTCTGATGCAATAGTTGATGTTAATAAGAAAACTTTAACTACTAAAGATGGTAAAGTATTTAAAGAAGGAGACTACCTTAGCTTAGATGGTTCAACTGGTAATGTTTATGGAGAAGAGATAAAAACAGTTCCTGCATCTATTAGTGGAAACTTTGAAACATTCATGAACTGGGCTGATAAGATAGCAGACCTAGAAGTTAGAACTAATGCTGATAATCCAAGGGATGCTAAAGTTGCAAGAGACTTTGGTGCTAAAGGTATTGGACTTTGTCGTACAGAGCATATGTTCTTTGATAGTGAGAGAATCTTTAACTTTAGAAAGATGATAGTCGCTCCAACATTAGAAAAACGTGAAGAAGCACTAGATAAGATTTTACCTTATCAAAAAGATGACTTTAAAGAGTTATTTAAAGTAATGGACGGTTATGAAGTAACTATTAGATTCTTAGATCCACCACTACATGAGTTCTTGCCTCATACTGATGATGAGATTAAAGCTCTTGCAAAAGACCTTGATATGGATTTTGTTTCTTTAAAGAATAAAGTAGAGTCACTAAAAGAATTTAATCCAATGATGGGTCATCGTGGATGTCGTCTTGCCGTTACTTATCCTGAGATTGCTGTTATGCAAACAAAAGCTGTTATAAATGCTGCTTTAGAAGTAGAAAAAGAGGGTATTAAAGTAACACCTGAAATTATGATACCTTTAGTAGGAGATGTTAATGAGTTAAAATATGTTAAGAATATAGTAGTTGAAACAGCTGATGCTATTATTAAAGATAATAACAGTGATTTAAAATATAAAGTAGGTACTATGATAGAAATACCAAGAGCTGCCATTCTAGCAGATAAAATAGCAGAAGAAGCAGAGTTCTTCAGTTTTGGTACTAATGATTTAACCCAAATGACTTATGGATTCTCAAGAGATGATGCTTCTAAGTTCTTGAGTGATTACTATGAGAAGAAAATATTTGTAAATGATCCTTTCGCAAGCCTAGATACTGTTGGTGTAGGTAAATTAGTAAAAATGGCTTCTGAACTTGGTAGAAGTACAAGAAGTGATATCAAACTAGGCATCTGTGGAGAACATGGAGGAGATCCTAAGAGTATAGCTTTCTGTCAAAAAGTTGGTCTTAACTATGTTTCTTGTAGTCCATTTAGAGTGCCTGTGGCAAGACTTGCTGCTGCTCAGGCTAAATTAGAGAATTAATATGTCATTATATGATAGAATGCTTAATATTGCTAATATAGATAAAGAATCTATTATTAGAAAAGCAATAGAAAATACTAAAAGTGACTTAGATGGATTAGAGTATGAGAGAATGTGTTTAGTATATAATTGGTACTTATATGAAAATCTAAAAGATATGTCATGTCTTGCTTATATAGTAGATACTGATGATTTAGAATTTCATTATAAACATAGATTTGTTTTAGTACCAGATGATGATGGTAATTATTATTTAGCAGATTTAACCTATGAACAATTTGGTACAGATGATGAAGTGCTAAATAAATTATATAATGATGGTTATGAAAAGATAGATAATGATAAATACCGTTACTATTTGAGTAAGGTAACTGGTAGTGATAAAGATATAACAATTGATGAAAGCCTGTTTAGGGAAGCAAAGGGACTTGGTAAATAATATCAAGTCCTTTAGTTACTATTTTAACTATAAAAACAGTTATATTTCTTAAGCATGTGAATATAATATAAATGTATACTTATTGACATTTATGTCAAAATATAGTATATTATTATTGCATTTAAGAAATGTAATATGTACATGTTAGCCGCTTATGGATGGTGCGGGTTATAAATGATTCCAATCGCGAAATGTTAGTCGCTTCCGAGTGGTGCGAGTTATAAATGATCTCGGTCGAAAATGTTTGAAAACTTTATTCTTTTGAATAGAGTTTTCTTTTTTCTAAAAAATAGAACTTTTGTACTTGCAAACAAAGTTATAATTTGATATATTTTAGTTACAAGTTATATTTGTTATTGGGGGTGCTTATAAAATGAAAGTTAAAACGGGATATATTTATCATATTAAAGATGAATTTTTTGATAAGATTAATGACAAAGGTTTAATGATAAATCATGAAAATGGACGAGCAAGACCTACTTACTTTACGATTAAAGATAAGGATATATTATGGTTTATTCCATTAAGTAGTAAAGTTTCTAAGTATCAACCTATAATAGATAAAAAGATTAAGAAATATGGAGATTGCCGTTCTATAATGATAAGAGAAATTGCCGAAAAGAAATCGGTTATATTATTGCAAAATGCTTTTCCTACATTAGAAAAATATATAGATCATCCGCATACAATAAATGGTGCCCCTGCTAGGGTTGCGGATAATTTAAAAGATGAGATTTTACAAAATTTTAATTCATTATTAGCTTTAAAGAAACAAGGAATTAATTTGTTTTTCACTGATATTGATAAAATTAAAGAGATGATGCTTGAAGAACTTGGCAAATAATGTCAAGTTATTTTCTTATGAAAAAAATTTTCATTATAGATTGCTTATTGAAGCAACTTGAAAAAATGATTAATAAAAATAGATAATTAACTAGGATTTTTAATTTATTTTTGATAAAATAATTTTAGGAAGGTGATTATATGAAATTTTTAATTACAGGAGGAGCAGGATTTATTGGAAGTAATTATTTACATTACGTTACTGATAAATATAAAGATGATTATTTTGTTTGTTTAGATGCTCTAACTTATGCTGGTAATTATAATAACATTAAAGATTTAGAGGGGAAAGATAATTATAAATTTGTAAAAGGAGATATTACTGATAGAGATTTTATCAATAAACTATTTAGTGATGAAAAGTTTGATGTTGTAATTAATTTTGCAGCAGAGTCTCATGTTGATAATTCTATTAAAAATCCAGAAATATTTTTAACTACTAATATTATTGGTACTGAAGTATTAATGGATGCATCACTTAAATATAATGTTAAAAGATATCATCAAATATCAACTGACGAAGTATATGGAGATTTACCTTTAGATAGGCCAGATTTACTATTTACAGAAAATACTCCACTTCATACATCTAGTCCATATTCTACTAGTAAAGCAAGTGCAGATTTATTAGTCATGGCATATCATCGTACTTATGGATTACCTGTTACTATTAGTAGATGCTCTAATAATTATGGACCATATCAATTTCCAGAAAAATTAATACCAGTTGTTATATCTAAAGCATTAAATAATGAAAAAGTACCTGTTTATGGAACTGGGGAAAATGTAAGAGATTGGATTCATGTACATGATCATAATGTTGGTGTTGACTTAATTGTTAGAAATGGTAAGGTAGGAGAAGTATATAATTTAGGTGGACACTCTGAAAGACATAATATTGATATAGTTAAAACTATATTAAAACAAATGGGTAAGAGTGAAGATTTAATAACATTTGTTGAAGATAGAAAAGGTCATGATTTAAGATATGCAATAGATTCAAGTAAAGTAGAAAAGGAATTAGGATGGGAACGTACTTATACTTTTGAAGATGGTATTAAAGAAACAATAGATTGGTACTTAAATAATGAAGAATGGATTAATGATATAAAAAGTGGTGCTTATAAAGAAGCATATAAAGATTAACTTGGCAAAATATGTCAAGTTTTTTAAAATATTATTGTTGAAAATTATTAGATATTTAGTTATTATAATGATATATCATTGGCAGAATTATGCAGTTGGAGGAGTAAAATGAAAACAGTTGGTTTTGTAATTCCTGTTAAGGAAAATGAGAAAAGAAGAGTTTTATTACCTAAAGATATAGAAAAAATAAAAGAAAAAGATTGTTTATATTTTGAAAAAGGCTATGGAAAAATATTAGGAATTTCTGATAGTGAATTTGAAAAAGTTGGGTGTAATGTTGTTTCTTTTGATGAGGTATTAAAGCAAGATATAATTTGTGATCCTAAAATTGGAGATGCTAATTATTTAGATAAATTAAAAGAAAAACAAATTATTTTTGGATGGGTGCATGCTGTTAAAAATAAAAAGTTAACAGATTTATTATTAAACAAAAAAATAACTGTTATTGCTTTTGAAGATATGTTTTATAAAAATAGGCATATTTTTTATAAGAATAATATTTTAGCAGGAGAAGCGGCTTGTTATAATGCAATTAATTATTTAGGAAGACTTCCTGATAATCTAAATGCTGCTATTATTGGAAATGGTAATACTGCTCATGGTGCATATAAGGCTTTATCAAAATTAGGAGTTAGTGTAGATATATACACAAGAGATTTAGAGGAATTATTAAGGGAGAATTTATATAAATATGATTTAATCGTTAATTGTGTTTTGTGGGATGTAAAAAGAAGGGACCATATAATATACCGAGAAGATATTAAAAAAATGAAAAAAGGTAGTATGATTATTGATGTGAGTTGTGATGAAAAAGGTGCGATAGAGACTAGTCATCCTACAACTATAGATAATCCTATATATTTAGTAGATAATATTATTCATTATGCAGTAGATCATACACCAAGTATATTCTATCAAACATTTAGTCTAGAGTGTTCTAAAACCATAACTGAATATATAAATGATTTAGTTTTGGAGAAAGATAATGAAGTTTTGAAAAATGCTACAATTATTGGAAATGGAAAAATTTTAGATCAAAAAATAAAAATTTATCAGAGAAGGAGTTAATTTATGGATATTTATGAAAGTAAATTTAGAAATTTTATTCCAAGTAGTTTCTTTATTAAACATTATTATTATAAATTTATGGGAAAAAAATTAAATTTGCATAATCCAAAAACTTTTCAAGAAAAACTCAATTGGTTAAAATTGAATTATTATGTTCCTATTATGTCTCAAGTAGTAGATAAGTATGCTGTTAGAAGTTACGTTAAAGACAGGATTGGTAAAAAGTATTTAATTCCTTTAATTGGTGTATATGATAAATTTGATGATATTGATTTTAATAAATTGCCAAATCAGTTTGTTATGAAATGTAATCATGATAGTGGTAGTTATATTATTTGTGAAGATAAAAATAAGTTAGATATAAATGCTGCTAAAGAAAAGATTAATTATCATATGTCTAAAAATTATTATTATCAATGGAGAGAAAAGCCTTATAAGAAAGTAAATCCTAAAATAATTATTGAAAAATATATGTGTGATAAGGCAACTAATAGTTTTGATGATTACAAATTTATGTGTTTTGATGGGATTGTGGATAGTGTTATGGTTTGCACCGATAGGAAAAGTGGACATACTAAGTTTAGATTTTTTGATAGGGATTGGAATTTAAAGAAATATAATAAGTCTTCTTTAAATGATGCTCCTAATACTTATTATCCTAAACCTAAACGAATAAAAGAAATGTTTGAAATAGCATCTAAGTTGTCAAAGGGATTTCCTTTTGTGAGGGTTGATTTGTATTGTGCTAATAATAAAATATATTTTGGGGAATTAACCTTTTTCCCACAAGCAGGTTGGGATCCTAATATTGTAGAAGAGGCAGATAAATTATTAGGGGATAAATTAAATATAAAGAAAAAATAAATTACTAGTTTTTGATTGGTAAAATATGTCAAGTTTTTTTCTTTTCACTTTTCAGTAGTTTGATTTGATGTTATACTCATATTGATGTAAAGAGGGGATGTTGATGGGTAATAAGACTTCTAAGAAAAGAAAAAAGAAAAAATATAGTACAAGAATTGAGAAAAATAAAAATATATACTATAAAAACAATTCTGTACTATCTAAAAAAGATAATAAAAAACAGTTATTAGTATTGATTTTGGTAATTAGTATAATATTAAACAGTGTTTTATTACTAGTAATTAATAGTAAAAATAGTTCTATCAATAAATTAAATGATAGTTTAGAAGAAGAAAAGAGTAGTTATGATAAAGAAATAAAAACTATGACAGATAATTATCATAACTATTTATTTTTAGGCGATTCTATTACGGAATTCTATGATTTAGATAAATATTTTCCTAACATGCCGGTTGTGAATAGTGGAATATCAGGTAATACTACAGAAGATATTTTAAATGATATGAAAAATAGAGTTTACAATTATAATCCATCCAAGATTTTTCTTTTAATAGGGACTAATGATTTAAGAGATGAAAAAAGTGTGGATGAAGTAGTTGACAATATAAAGAAAATTATAGAGGAAATTAAGATAAATAGAAAAGGAGCCGAAGTGTATTTAGAGAGTATTTATCCTGTTAATGAAAAAATCAATAAAAAGGTAGTTGAGTTAAGAAATAATCCAGATATTAATGAAATAAATGATAAAATAAAAAAATATTCTGAAGAAGAAAATATAACATATATTGATTTGCACAAAAAGTTAATTAACGATGAGGGGGACCTAGATAAAAAATATACAAAAGACGGTTTGCATTTAAATGAAGAGGGGTATAAAGTTGTTACAGAAGAATTAATGAAATATTTGAAATAGTAAATTAATTTAAATTAGTATATAGATTTTATAGTAAAGTTTTTGCTATAATTATAATAACAAAAAGGTAGGAGGAATTTGTTTTATGAAAAAGTTTGGATACATTATAGTACTTGTTTTATCAATTTTTATTTTTAAAGCATTTTATCAAGTAAATGCGTCACAATTTACTACAATGCTAGAAATAGATAGCCCATATAGTAATCAACCAGTAATGGGAGAATTATATTTTAGAGGTTGGGTAATGAGTGAAGATGAAAATCATAAAGTTAAGATATTAATAGATGGAAAAGAAATAGAAGATAGTTTAATAAAAAGGGTAGAAAGAGAAGATGTTTTAAATGCGATAGAAGGTTATGGGGGAAGAGAAAAGAATAAGACTCCAGGATATGAAGGCAGTGTAGATGTAAGTGGTTTAAGCCTTGGAACACATCAATATAAAGTAGAAGTAGTATCAAATGAGGGGGTAGTAATAGGAGAAAAACTAAGTAGTTTTACTATAAAAAATTATGGAGGTAAAATACAAATAGATGAACCAACTTGGGGAAAGAAAGTAAAAACTTCATTAGAGTATGATGGTTGGGTAATGAGTGAAGATCCAAATAGTGAAGTAGAAATATATATAGATGGAGAAAAACAAGACGAGGTAAAAAGATACGAAAGAGAAGATGTCTTAAGTGCAATAAAAGATTATGGGGGAAGGCAAACAAATAAAAAGCCAGGATTTAAAGGAACAATAGATACAAGTGGATTAAAAGATGGAAGTCATACAATAACAGTAAAATTAGTTTCAGGAACTGGTAAAGTAATAAGTGAATTATCAACACAGTTTGAAGTACATAAATATGATGTAATGATGGATATAGATAGCCCATATAGTAATCAACCAGTAATGGGAGAATTATATTTTAGAGGTTGGGTAATGAGTGAAGATGAAAATCATAAAGTTAAGATATTAATAGATGGAAAAGAAATAGAAGATAGTTTAATAAAAAGGGTAGAAAGAGAAGATGTTTTAAATGCGATAGAAGGTTATGGGGGAAGAGAAAAGAATAAGACTCCAGGATATGAAGGCAGTGTAGATGTAAGTGGTTTAAGCCTTGGAACACATCAATATAAAGTAGAAGTAGTATCAAATGAGGGGGTAGTAATAGGAGAAAAACTAAGTAGTTTTACTATAAAAAATTATGGAGGTAAAATACAAATAGATGAACCAACTTGGGGAAAGAAAGTAAAAACTTCATTAGAGTATGATGGTTGGGTAATGAGTGAAGATCCAAATAGTGAAGTAGAAATATATATAGATGGAGAAAAACAAGACGAGGTAAAAAGATACGAAAGAGAAGATGTCTTAAGTGCAATAAAAGATTATGGGGGAAGGCAAACAAATAAAAAGCCAGGATTTAAAGGAACAATAGATACAAGTGGATTAAAAGATGGAAGTCATACAATAACAGTAAAATTAGTTTCAGGAACTGGTAAAGTAATAAGTGAATTATCAACACAGTTTGAAGTACATAAATATGATACAAAATTTGATTTAGACAACTTCCCATCTGATTATTTAGATAAAGAAGATATATATATTAGAGGCTGGGTAATGAGTGAAGATGAAAATCATAAAGTTAAAATATTAATAGATGGAAAAGAAATAGATGAAAGTCTAATAAAAAGAGTAGAAAGAGAAGATGTTTTAAATGCGATAGAAGGTTATGGGGGAAGAGAAAAAAATAAAACACCAGGATTTGAAAGTACTATTGATATTAATAGTCTAACAGAAGGAAGTCATAGTATAGCAATTGAAGTTATTACCCCCAATACTAATGAAATATTATCTAGTTATTCGAAAACTATACTTATAAAGAGATTTGCTACCAAAATAGAAATAGATTCACCTATGGATTCACAGACTAAAAAAACATCTATTGATATTCAAGGCTGGATAATGAGTGAAGATGCTAATGGAAGATTAGAATTATATATAGATGATACCAAAATAGATGATAGTTCTATTGAAAGATATGAAAGAGAAGATGTCTTAAATGCAATAGAAGGTTATGGAGGAAGAGAAACTAATAAGTTACCAGGATATCGGACTACTTTTGACTCAAGTAATATGAAAGATGGGTTACATAAATTTACAGTTAAATATATTTCTAGTGAGTCAGATAAAATAGTTTCAACTGTATCAAGTGAATTTTATATAAAAAAGTATGATGGAATGGTATATTTAGATTCACCAATTTCTAACAATTTTAATGATTCAGTTAAAGTCAGTGGTTGGGGAATGTCAGAGTTAGATGGCTCATATATTAAAGTTTATATAGATGATTATGAAACTCCTACAAATATTATAAGAACAGAACGTTCAGAGATTATAGATGCTTATGGTGATAAATATGGTGGTATAGAAATAAATCCATTACCAGGATTTGAAGGAGATGTTGACCTATCTGCTATTAGTGAAGGTAGACATATAATTAATATAAGACTTTATACAAAATTAAATGAGCTTATAGATAGTACTTCTAAAGAAATATTTGTTTATAAGAATAAGTTTTTTGGAATTGATGTATCATCACACAATACAATAGTAGACTGGAATTCTGTTAAAAATAATGGCTATAGCTATGCAATGATTAGAGCTGGAGTTAGAGGATATGGTATTAATAGTCAAGGAATAGATGGAAATTTATTAGCAGATGAAGATTTTTATAATAATGTAAGAGGGGCTACTTCGGCAGGTATGAAAGTAGGGGCCTATGTTTTTTCCCAAGCTATAAATGAACAAGAAGCAATTGAAGAAGCTAATCTTGTAATAAGCATGGTAAATGCAGCTGGTGGTAAAAACACTTTTGCAATGCCAATTGTTTTTGATAGTGAATTTTCTAGTTGTAAAGTTAATGGAGTTAGATGTGGTAGAGCTGATGGTTTATCAAAAGAGCAAAGGACTAATATTGCCATTGCATTTCTTGAGACTGTTAGAAATGCCGGATATACTCCAATGATATATGCAAGTTCTAGTTTTCTTAAAGATCAACTTGATATGGGTAGACTAACAAATTATGAAGTCTGGGTTGCTCATTATGGTGTTTCTGCACCTTCCTATAATGGTTCTTATCAAATGTGGCAATTTACTTCTACTGGTAGTGTACCTGGTATTAGTGGTAATGTTGATTTAAACGAAATATATAAGCAATATTGATTTATAAATTAAAGGACAAGTAGATTTTAAAGTTCTATTTGTCTTTATTTGTGAAAATTTAGTATCCATATTTTACTTCTTTAATTATATTTGATATAATTGTTTTGAGAAAGAGGAACAAAAATGAAAAATAAAGTGTGTGTCTATACCTGCATTACTGGTAATTATGATGATTTAAAAGATGTTGAAGTAGAAGAAGGAATAGATTATATTTGCTTTACAAATAATAAAGATATTTCTTCTAATACTTGGCAAGTTATTTATATTGATGATAAACTATCTAATATTGAACTAGCCAGAAAAATAAAGATACTTGGGCATCCTATGGTTAACAATTATGATATTTTGTTGTGGATGGATGGTGCTATTAAATTTAAAAAGAAAATAAAAGAATTTATTGAATTTTATTTGGGCTTTGATGATGTATTTGTTGCTTTTAAACATAGTAAAAGAAGTACTATAAAAGAAGAAGCAGAGGCATGTATAGCTCATAATAAAGAAAAACCTATAAGAACGAAAAAATTATTTGATTTTTATAAAAAAGAAAAATATCCTAATAATAATGGACTTATTGAAAGTACAGTATATATTAAAAGACCTAAAGAGAGAATAGTGCAAGAAACAATGAAATTATGGTTTTCTATGATTATTAATTATTCAACAAGGGATCAATTATCATTCAATTATTGTATTTATAAAACAGGTATGAAAGTAAAGTGGATTAATGATAGCGTTTTCTCTAATGAGTGGTTTTTATGGATTAGACATAATAGTGATATTTTTAATAATAAATATAAAATATATTTTGATTATGGCAATGGCTTTGAAGAAAAAAATAGTATAGAAAAAAGTTATGGGAATTTAGATGAAAAGAAAGAAATAGTTATTGATATCCCTCAGAAAGTAAAAAACATAAGAATTGATCCCACAGATTGTTATTTTATGCATTTAGAAAATATGAAAATTAGTGATACGGATTTAAAAAGCTGTTATTTTCAAAATATTATCATGATGGGTAAGGTTTATTGTTTTCTTAATGATGATCCATATATCGTTATAGGAAATAATAATTTTAAAACTTTAAAAATAAATTTTGAATTATATGAAAATGATGGTGAATTTAATAAAAAAATGATAAAAAAATTAGTGCTTTATTAAACGATTATTCTGATAAAATAACAAGCCTAAATAAGAATTTAGAACAAAAAGATACAGAAATAGCTAAGTTAAATTGTGATATAAGAAAGATTTACGAAAGTACGAGTTGGAAAATAACTAAACCATTAAGGTGTTTGAAAGAGAAGGTGAAGTAAATGAAAAGTAGTAATATTGCTATTAAAGTAGAAAATATGACCAAATCATTTAAATTATTTTATGATAAACCTAATACTTTAAAAGAAAGATTGGTATTTTGGAATAGAAAAAAAGCAGATACTAGGACAGTTTTGGATAATATAAATATTGAAATAAAAAAGGGTGATACTGTTGCCTTAATAGGAACGAATGGTAGTGGGAAATCAACACTATTAAAATTAATGACTAAGATAATTTATCCTACTTTTGGAAAAATTACGGTTAATGGTAAATTAACTTCATTATTAGAGCTTGGTGCCGGTTTTCATCCTGATTTTACTGGAAGAGAGAATATTTATTTTAATTCTTCTATTTTTGGCTTAACTGCAGCTGAAATTGATAAGAGAGTTGATAAAATTATAGAGTTTTCTGAGTTAGAGGAATTTATTGATAGCCCTGTTAGAACTTATTCTTCCGGAATGTATATGCGTTTAGCATTTTCTATAGCAATTAATGTTGATGCAGATATTTTATTGATTGATGAAATATTAGCAGTTGGAGATCAACATTTTCAAGAAAAATGTTATAAAAAATTACAACAATTAAAAGATAATAAAAAAACTATTGTAATTGTTAGTCATAGTTTAGATTCAGTAAAGAAGCTTTGTGATAGAGCAATATGGCTATATGACGGTAAAATAAAAATGGATGGTAATACATCCGAAGTGATAGAAGAATATTTAAAAAAATGTGGGTAGGTGTTTTATATGTTGAAAAATTTATATCAATATAGACAATTATTAAAAAGTAATGTACAAAAAGAAATAAGAGGTAAATATAAAGGTTCATTTTTAGGAGTGCTTTGGTCTTTTGTCAATCCTTTATTGCAGGTTTTAGTTTATGCCTTAGTTTTTCCTTTTATAATGAAGAACACTCAGGAAAATTATGTTGTTTTTCTTATTATTGGAATACTTCCATGGACATGGTTTGTAACTTCTATTTCTCAAGGAACATCTTGTATATTAGCTAATGCAGGAATTATTAAGAAAGTTTATTTTCCTAGAGAAATACTACCGATTTCTGTAGTAACTAGTGGGTTAGTTAATTTTCTAATATCATGTATTATTATTGTTATATTCTTACTATTAAGTGGTATAGGTTTTAGTATAAATTTAATATTTATTCCTATTATAATTATTATTCAATACATTTTATCTTTAGGAATTTTATTAATAACTAGTTCTATAAATGTTTATATCCGTGATGCTGAATATATAATTAACTTTTTAGTTAATATGTTGTTTTATGCTACACCTATTCTTTATTCACCTGAAATATTTGTTAATACGCCAATTAATTTTATCTTTAAATTAAACCCGTTGTCAGTAATAATAACAGCTTATAGAGATATATTTTTCTATAAAACATTACCAGACTTTCTTTCCTTGTTTGTCGTATTTATTTTAAGTTTATTAATTTTATTTATTGGTATCTTAATCTTTAGAAAACTTGAAAAAGGCTTTGCAGAGGAGGTTTAATATGAATAAATGTGATATTATAATTCCTATATACAATGCTTATGATTGTGTAATTGAGTGTATTGATTCAGTAATAAAGAATACAACTTTTGATGGCACTATATTGTATTTAATCGATGACAAAAGTCCTGATGATAGAATATTACCACTTTTAAAGAAATACCAAAAAAAATATAAGTTTATAAAAGTAATTGAAAATGAAGAAAATTTAGGATTTGTAGGTTCTGTTAATAAAGGAATGAAAGTGTCTAAACATGATGTTGTTTTATTAAATAGTGATACTGAAGTAACACCACATTGGTTAGAAAAAATTATTAAATGTGCATATAGTGAAAAGATGATTGCTACTGTAACACCATTATCTAATAATGCTACTTTAGTTTCTATGCCTAATGGCTTACAAGCTAATGAATTACCTGAAAATATGACATTAAATGAATATAGTAATTTGGTAGAACTAAGTGCCTATAACAAAAACTTCCAATTACCAACAGCACATGGCTTTTGTATGTTTATTAAACGAGAAGTATTAGATTTAGTTGGTTATTTTGATGAGGAAACATTTGGTAAAGGATATGGTGAAGAGAACGATTTTTCATTTAGATGTTTAGATTATGGTTATAAAAATATTCTTTGCGATAATACTATTATTTATCATAAAGAAAAACAATCATTTTCAGAAAAAAGAGATGAATTAATTAAACAAAATTTAAAGAAATTGCACGAAAGATATCCAATATATTCTAGGAGAATAGAACTTTGGTGTGAAAATTTTCCAATTAAGATGATTTGTGAAAATATAGACTATCAAATAGAACTTCATAATAGAAAGAATATTTTGATATTAATTCATGATTGGACCGATGTAAACAATAATGTGGGTGGCACTACTTTACATGTTTTAGATTTAATTAATTCAATGCGTAATGAGTATAATTTCCATGTTTTGGCTCCGGCTAATGGTATATATATGTTGACCTCATATTTTAAAGATAAAGAGAAAGTTACAAAATTTCCAGCAGTAGAAAATTGTAATTTATTTGGATATTATAATAGTGAGTATAGAAAAATGATAGAAGATATTATTATTGGTTTTCGTATTGACTTTATTCATATTCATCATATGATATGTCATTTCTTTGATGTAATTGATGTTGCAGAACAGTACAAAATAAAAAGAATGATTACTTTACATGATTTCTATTGTTTATGTCCAACAATTAATATGTTATATAAGATGGAAAAATATTGTCCTCGTCTAGAAGAAAAAAACTGTAAAGAATGCTTGGTTTATAAAACAGGATTAAAAAACAATGTAATTCCATTATGGCATAGACAGTGGAATGAATTTTTGAAAAAATTTGATAAAATAGTTGTTCCATCTGTTAGTACTAAAGAAGAAATAAATAGTATATATAGTGATATTAACATTGAGGTTATAGAACATGGAATAAATATTGAAAAGACTGATTATTTAAGTTCTATAGATGATAAAGATACATATAATGTTGCTTTTGTTGGTGTAATGAGTGTTCATAAAGGTGGCAAAATTTTATTAGATTTGCTAAAAAAATCAACAGATAAAAAAATAGTATTTCATTTGTTTGGAACAACAGAGTTTGAAGAATTAGAACATAATAGAAAAAACTATATCTATCATGGCAAGTATAAAAGAGAAGAATTACCAAAATTGTTAGCTGAAAACAATATTAATTTAGTTTGTTCATTTTCTATTTGGGCTGAAACATATTCATATACACTTACAGAAGAAATAGCTAGTGGAGTTCCTGTTTTGAGTTTTGATGTTGGTGCTGTAGCTCAAAGATTGAAAGCTTCTAAGTGTGGATATATAATTAAATTAGATAGTAATACTGATGAGATTATGAAGAAAATAGAGGATATTTTTAATAATAAAATTGAATATCAAAAGATTATTAATAATATAAAAAATTATAAAATTAAAAGTGTTAAAGAAATGTCCAATGATTATAGAAAGATTTATAATATAACAGATAAAATAACTATTAATGAAAATAATGCGAATTATCTAAAGATGATTATTAAAGAAAACTATCAAGTTAAAGAATCAGTTAATAATGCTGAAACAACTTGGATTTTAAATTCATTAAAATGGAAAATTGTTTCTAAAATAAAGGTTCCAAATGCTATAAAAAAAGTTGTAAAAAAGGTTGTGAGGTGACAAGATGAAGATAGCTGGTGTAGTAGTTTTATATAATCCAGATAAGAATGTAAGGAAAAATATTGATTCTTATATTGATGATTTAGATATGTTATATGTTGTTGACAATAGTCCTGAGCCTAATGATAATTCTAAATATTATAAAGGTAAAAAAATAAAATATATTTCAAACCATGGAAATAAAGGTATTGCCTATGCTCTTAATGTTGGTGCTAAGGAGGCTATAAAAGAAAAAGCAGAATGGTTACTTACAATGGATCAAGATAGTTCCTTTAAAGATGATTCATTAAATAAAATGATTGGTTTTTTAAAAGAGTTGAAAACAAATAATATAATGAGTTCAGCATTAAATTTAAAGTATGATAATCTAGGTGTTATATCAGCCCTTCAAAGGACTATGTTAAATAAAGATGAGAAACTTAAAGGAATTGATTATCCACTAGTAGTTATGACTTCTGGCAATATTATAAATTTAGCTACATATAAAAAAGTGGGTGGTTTTAAAGATTGGTTATTTATTGATGCCGTTGATTTTGAGTTTTGTTTAAATGTAAAGAAACATAAATATGATATTATTCAGTATAATGAGGCAGAATTAAATCATAATTTAGGTCATATTAAGGAATATAATTTTCTAGGTAAGACAGTATATGTAACAAACCATAGTGCCATTAGACGTTATTATATAACAAGAAATAGACATTACTTGTATGATTTATATAACGAAGACTTTCTTGATTACTGTAGCATTGAATTAAGTAGAACTAAGAAAGAATTATTAAAAATTATTTTATTTGAAGACAATAAATGGAATAAGATAAAAGCAATTTATAAAGGATATAAAGATTATAAGAGAGGTATTAAAGGTGAGATGAAATGAGCAAACAGAAAAAAGCATTTATTTTTAGTTCATTAGCTATTATTTTTCCAATTTTAGTAGAAAAATTTATTTTCTATAATGAAGCTTTTTCTTTTGATCGCTTTCTATTATTATTTTTAGTCTTAATTTTTGCTTTTTCTTTCCTTGTATTTGACAGAAAAAAAGAATTAGAGTTTATTTATAAAAAAAGATATATATTAGGTATTTGTTTATTTGCTTTTTTAGTAATTATGGGCTATCATGGTTCTTCAATTTCAATTTATAATCAAATTATTGAACCAGAATACAACATTGAATCATCTAAACCTATTTTAGGACAGGAAAGAGTTATTCGAGGAGATGAGTGGGGGGTATCAACTCCAACTTTATTATCTCAAGTTTATAATGATTTCAATGAGAAAAGCAGTATATTAATGGCTACAGATAATAATGTTACTTTATATCCTAAAATAGTAGCACGAACTCTTTCTGCTATATCTATTCCAAATCAGTTAGGTTTTCTATTTTTACCAACTGAGCAAGCTTTTTCCTTTTCTTGGTTTTTCGGCTATTTCCTACTATTTTTTGCCAGTTTTGAACTATTAATGATAATAACTCAAAAGAATAAATTTTATTCATTACTAGGATCTTTATTAATTACTTTTTCTCCTGCTGTGCAGTGGTGGGAATTTTGGAATGTGCTTGCCTATGGTGAAATTGCAATGATTTTATTTAACTTTTATTTAAAAGAAAAAAATAAAGTAAAAGAGATATTATATTCTATAGGAATAGGTATCATAGGAGCTTGTTATATTATGTGTTTATATCCAGCTTGGCAAGTTCCTTACGGCTTCTTATTTTTATTACTTGCTATATGGATTATGAAACAAAACAAAGAAGATTGTAATTTAAAGAAAATGCTATTATTAATAACTGTTGCTATCGCTGTTATTTGTGCAATTATTATTCCAATATTTTTAAATTCTTATGATATTTATTTAACTATAACTAATACTGCTTATCCAGGTAAAAGATTTATGACTGGTGGAGATGGTTGGCAAAATTTATTTAATTATTTCTCTTCCATTTTTAATACATATAAAGAAAGTAGCAATGCTTCAGAAATGGCTCAATTTATTTCTTTATATCCAGTACCTATTATAATGGGATTATATTATTGGCATCAAAACCGAAAAAAATATAAAAAAGACTTTTTACTAGTAGCTTTAACTTGTTTAGCTATTTTGTTAACAGTATGGAATTATGTTGAATTACCAGAATTTTTAGCTAAAATTAGTCTTCTTTCATTCTCAACTCCTAATAGATGTTCACTAGTAGCTAGTTTTGTGTGTTTGCTTCTTTTAATAGTATGCCTATCACGTTATAGTGAGAAAAATATTAAATATACAGTTAAATTTCAAAATTTTATAATTGCCTTTTTATTAGTTTGGTTAGGAATATATGTAGTAAAAGTTCATTATCCTGATTATATTGATAATTCAATTATTATTATTGATTTATTATTATATGTACCTGTAATCTTCTTAGTTTTAATAAATCATGCAAAATTAAATAAGATTGCCTTTTTAGTTCTTACTCTTGCAACAGTATTTAGTGGGATTGGGGTTCATCCATTAAATAAAGGTTTAGATGTAGTATATGAAAAGCCTATAGCAAAAGAAGTGCAAAAGATAAATGAGAATGATAAAGATGCAACTTGGGCTACAGTTGAAACTGTACCATATGTTCAAAATTATTTAGTGGCAAATGGAGCTCATACATTGAACTCTACGAATTTTTATCCAAATTTAAAAATGTGGGATAAACTTGATTTACCTTCCGAATTAGAGAATATTTATAATCGCTATTCTCATATTAATATAAATATTACAAATTCTAAAACAACTGTTAGTTTAAAATATGAAGATCAACTTAATCTAGAATTAAATTCTAGTGATGTTTGTTTATTAGGAATTGATTATCTAGTTACGGAAGATGAGCTTAATAGCTATGATAATAATCAGGTAACATTTAATAATATATATGATAAATATTCAATGAAAATTTATTCTGTAAGGTGCAATAGCTAATTTTATATAGAAATGGAGTACATATAATGAAAAACTTACAAAAAAAAATTTTATTAATTATTCCAGCTTATAACGAAGAAGATAATATATTAAAGATATATAATTCTCTAAAAGAGTTTAATAAAAATAATAAAACTAATTATGATGTTATTGTTATAAATGATGGCTCTAAAGATAAGACTGGAGAAATTTTAGATAAAGAAAAAATTCCTCATATTGATTTAATACATAATTTGGGAATTGGAGGAGCGGTTCAAACAGGTTATAAATATGCATTTTATAATAATTATGATATAGCTATTCAATTTGATGGAGATGGACAACATGATATTAACTATGTTTCTAAACTAATAGATCCAATTTTAAAAAATAAAGCAGATTTTGTTATAGGTAGTCGTTTTATTGATAATACTAGTGCTTTTAAGACTTCTTTTAGTAGAAGAATTGGTATTAGGATTATTTCTTCATTTATTCATCTGTTTGCTAGAGTTAAGGTCTATGATACTACTAGTGGATTTAGAGCATGTAATAAAGAAATAATTAATCTATTTGCAATTTCTTATCCATTAGAGTATCCTGAACCAATAACAACTGTTGAACTTGTTAAAAGAGGCTATAGAATAAAAGAAGTAGGTGTTAATATGAATGAAAGACAGGGTGGTGTTTCTTCTATTCATGCTTGGAAAAATGCCTATTATATGCTTAATGTTTGTTTGTCTATTATAGTTGCTAGTACTAGGAGGTATAAGTAATGAATGATAAATTAATTATAACTGTTGTTATTTTTGCTCTTGTTTTATTTTTCTTTGTCTTTCAACTATTAAGAAAAGGAAGAATCCCTGTTAAATATGCTTTAGTATGGCTTTTTGCTGTTATTATCATTTTTATAACTTCAATTATTCCTGATTTAATGGAAAATTTAGCTGAAATGTTAGGTTTTGAACTTTTATCTAATATGGTGTTATGTATATTTATAACAGTCTTAATATTTGTAACAATTATCTTAACTGTTATGATGGCAGGTCAAAAAAAGAAAACTACACTTTTAATTCAAGAGCTTTCTATTCTTAAAGCTGAACTAGAAAAAAAGAAATAGAAGTAAATGAGGTGATGTAATGAAGAGTAATAAAAATAAAGACTTTATTTGGAATCTTTTAGGGTTAACAATCAATTCATTTAATTCTTTTTTCTTTTTAATTGTTGTAAATAGAATAAATGGTAGTGAAAGTGGTGGAGTTTTTACTTATGCTTATTCGCTAATCTGTTTATTTTATATGATTGGTATTTTCTATACAAGAACATATCAAGTTTCTGATACTTCTAATAAATATACTAATAAAGAGTATATCTGTAGTAGAGCTTTTAGTTGTACTGCAATGTTATTAGTAACTATTATTTCATTATTAATATTTAGATATGATTATTTTAAAACAAGTATAATAATTTTATTATGTCTATATCGATTAATAGAAGCTTTTGCAGATGTGTTTTTGGGTATTTTACAAAAAGAAGGTTTTTTATATAAAGCAGGTTTTTCACTCTTTGTAAAAGGAATAGTTGGACTTATAGTATTTATATTAGTTGATTACTTTACAAAGAATTTAATAATTTCTTGTGTTTCTATTGTTTTAGTGAATATAATAATATTTTTAATATATGATTTACATAATACAAAAAAATACATAGAAAAATCATATAAATTAAAAAATGCTTTTGCAATATTAAAGACAAGTTTTCCTGTTTTTATCTTTACATTTTTAAATATATATTTAGTTAATGCCTCAAAATATATATTAGATATATTTGATAGTGCAAGTATTCAAAATGTATATGGAATTATTTTAATGCCTGGTACTGTTTTAAGTTTATGTGCTCAATATATTTTAAATCCTTATATTGTTCCATTAACTAATTTATATAAAGATAAAAAGTTTAAAGAATATGATAAATCAATATTTAAAATAATAGCAATAATATTTATTTTGGGTATAGCTTGTGAATTTGTAGTTGCAATTATTGGTATACCTTTGTTAAACTTAGTTTATGGAATAGATTTATCAGATTATAAGATAGAATTATTAGTAATTATATTTGGCTCTATTTTTGTAGCTTTGATTGCTGTTATATCATCTGGCTTAACTATTATTAAAAAGAATTATATTCAAGTATATATATATATTGCTAATTGTATTTTAACAACTATAATAGCAGTATTACTTATAAATAAGTTTTCTATAATGGGAGCTTCACTTACGTATACAATTTCTATGATTATACAGTTTTGTAGTTCTTATTTATTTTATAAAAATTATATTAATGGAGGTATAGATAATGAAGGAAGTAATAAGAAGAGTATTAGAAGAGGAAAAAGAAAATTTAGAGTCGCTATCTAAAAATGACTTTGCAGATAAAATTATAGATATGTCTAATATCATAATTAAATCTTTAGAAAACGATGGCAAGATTTTAATTGCAGGAAATGGTGGTAGTGCTGCTGATGCTCAACATTTTGCGGCAGAAATTGTAGGAAGGTTTGTATTAGAGAGAAGTGGTTATCCCGCTATTGCTTTAACAACTGATACTTCAATTTTAACTGCTGTTGCTAATGATTATGGTTATGATAAAGTTTTTTCAAGACAAGTAGAGGCTTTAGGAAATAAAAATGATGTTTTTATTGGTATTTCTACTAGTGGAAATTCTAAAAATATTATAGAAGCGATTAAGGAAGCCAAAAATAAAGGAATGACTGTTTTAGGGTTAGTAGGTAAAGATGGAGGACTTATGAAAGATATTTGTGATGTTTGCTTAGTATTTAACTATAAAGATACTGCTAGAGTTCAAGAGCATCATATTATGTCAATACATATTATTTGTGAGATAGTAGAAAGAAGTTTAAAAGATTATTATGAAAAACAATAAAACTTATATTCCATCTTTATTCAGTAAATTAACTAATTTAACACAAAAATATTCTTTATTTAGAAAAATGAAGGCTTTGATGTATTATAGTGATGCAGTATTATCTTTATTTATTAAAAAGCCTAAGTATAAGCATTCTAAAAAAAAGAAAGTCTTAATAATATATAATTTAGCATTTGGTGATGGAGTTATTTTTAGATGTTCTCTTATCTATCTTAGAAAAATATATCCTAAAAATAAATATGATATTACTCTTATCTGTCAAAAAGGTATAGATAAATTATATGGTAAGGATGATATTTTTGATAAGATAATTGCTATAGATTGTAATAAGGCTACAGTTAATTTGAAAGAAAGAATTAAAAATTTTAAGATTATTAGAGAGAATTATTATGATATTATAATTGATCCTGTTGGTATATTTGAATATACTACTAATGTTTTATATACAAGATTTGCTGTTGGTAATAAAAAGATTGGTTATATAGATAATAATTCTAAAGTTTATATTAGTAAAAGAAAGATTAAGAAAATATATAATAGAATTATAGAACTTGATAAGAAGGATGTTTCACTTCTTGAGTATTATAATATTTTCTTTAATAAGTTAGCAGGTAAAGAGAATAAAATACCATTAGGATTTCAAAAGCTAAAGACAACTCCTACAAAGTTAGAGCTTCCAAAAGAATATTTTATAATCTTTCCTAGTGCTAGTATTGGACTTAAAAGATGGCCTATTAATCGGTTTGCAGAACTAACGAAAAAAGTTTATCAAAAGACTAATATGACATTAGTATTAGTTGGAACACAAACTGATTTAGAAGCGATAAATGAGTTAGTAGAACAACTTGATTCTTCTATTCCTTATTTAAACTTAGTATTGAAGACTAGTTTAAATGATTATATAGATATAATTAAGAAAGCAAAGTTAGTTATTACTAATGATACGAGTGCTTATCATATCGCTGTTATTGAAGAAGTGAACTGTGCTCTTATTGCAGGTGCTTATACTTATGATAGATATGCTTTATATGATTTTCCTAATAAAGAGAAATATAAAAGACCATGTGTTATTGTAAAAGATAAAAAATGTAAAAATTGTAATAATAGATGTCCATATTTAAATAAAGATGATAAAACATGGCCATGTCTTAATGAAATTACAGTTAATTATGCTTTTAAAAAGATTGAGAAATTACTTGATGAAAATAATTAATATATTTAGAAAGGAAAAGACGTATGGATATAGAAAAATTAGAAAAAGTTAAAGATGTTAAGATTTTAGTATTTGGAGATTATATAGTAGATAAATATATTTTTGGTAGTGTTAAAAGAATTTCTCCTGAGGCTCCGGTTCCTGTTATTAACTATGAAAAGAGCCAAGTAAAACTTGGAGGAGCAGGAAATGTTATAAATAACTTAATTTCATTAGGGGCAAAAGTTAGGGCTCTTGGTTGTACTGGATATGATGAAGCAGGTAACTTTATTTATAATACTTTTTTAGATAAAGGTGTTGATACTACTTTTTTTAAACAATATCCAGAGATTAAAACTATTCAAAAGATAAGAGTTGTTTCTAAGACTCATCAGTTTATGCGTATTGATGAAGAAGAAGTTAAAGATTTACCTAGTCCTTATTATCTTTATTTAAAAGATAATATAGCAAATATTTTAGAAAATATTAATGCTATTATTATTTCTGATTATGCTAAGGGATCAATAAATAAAGAATATGCTAGTTTAATTATTGAAAATGCTAAGAAAAAAAATATTCCTGTTATAGTTGATCCTAAAGGTAATGACTATAGTAAATATAGGGGCGCTACTTTATGTACACCAAACATGAAGGAGTTTATGGAAGCAGTGAAAGTACCTGTTAAGAGTGAAGATGATATCCTTAAAGAAGGAGTTAAACTTGCTAAAGCTTTAAATTTAAAGTATTTGATTGTTACTAGATCTGAAAAAGGTTTAAGTCTAATAGAAAATGATACTAAAAGGGATTTTCCTGCTCAGGCAAAGGAAGTTATTGATGTATCTGGAGCAGGGGATACTGTTATATCAACAATGGGAATATTACAGGCTCTTAAATTCGATATTGATGAGACATGTGTACTTGCTAATTTAGCAGCATCTGTTGTTATTTCTAAGTTTGGTACTAGTACTTTGACTATGGATGAGTTAATTTCTAAAGAGCTAGATGATACTAATTTTAAATTATTAGATGTTTCTACTATTAGAAATGTTGCGGAAGAATTTAAACAAAAAGATAAAAAAATAGTTTTTACAAATGGTTGTTTTGATTTATTACATGCAGGACATATTTCATCATTTGAACAAGCAAAAAAAATGGGAGATATATTAATAGTCGCAGTTAATAGTGATAAATCTGTTAAAGATAATAAAGGAGATTTAAGACCTATAATATCTGAAAAAGATAGAATAAAAATGCTTTGTTCTTTAGAAGTTATAGACTATGTTGTTTTAATGGATGATAAGACTCCAGAAAGATTAATTAGTTTAATTCAACCAGATATTTGTGTTAAAGGTGATGATTGGAAAGGTAAGGAGATACCTGAGAAGAAAATTATAGACTCATACGGTGGTGAATTAAAGTTCATTGAACTAAAAAAGAATTTATCCACTACGAAAATTATAGAAAGAATTTTAAAAGTATATGAAAAAAAATAAAGCAGTGTTTTTAGATAGAGATGGTACTATTAATTATGACTTTGGATATGTTTATGAGAAAGATAAATTAAAGTTTTTGCCAGGTGTTATTTCATCATTAAAAAGATTAAGTGAAGCTGGTTATCTTTTAATTATTATTACTAACCAATCTGGTATTGGAAGAGGGTATTTTACATTAGATGAATATAATGAATTTAATAATTATATGCTAAAACAACTAAAAGATAAGGGAGTAAATATTACTAAAGTTTATTATTGTCCCCATACTGATTTAGATGGTTGTAATTGTAGAAAGCCTAAATTAGGTTTGTTTTATCAGGCAATAGATGAATATAATATAGATTTAGATAAGTCTTTTGCTATTGGTGATAATGAAAGAGATCTTGCTATTTGCATGAATTCGCCAATTTGTGGTATACTTCTAAATAAGGATAGTAAAAAGTTTGTTAGTAAAAAAGATTTTAAAGATGCAACGGACTTTATATTGTCTTGAAATTAAATTTTGGGGGGCAATATTATGAAAATAAGAGAGTCAAATTATGAGTTACTTCGTATAATTTCTATGTTCTTTATTATAGTATGGCATGTTATTACCCATAGTGGACTTGAAGTTAATTCTATAGGTGCAACTAATTTCTTTATAAATTTATTGTTACTTTTATCAATTTTTCATGTTAGTGTATTTATGATTATAACAGGGTATTATCAAAGTAAGTCAAAGTTTAAATTAAGGAAGCTTTTATCTTTACTATTAGAGATTGGATTCTATAATTTTGTTATAAATACGTTTTTTTATATAACAGGAATAGTAGAATATACTAATATTGATTATTTAAAAAGCATATTGTTTTATAATTTTAGTGCTTTATGGTATATTCAGTGCTATATAATCGTTTATTTATTAAGTCCATTTCTTAATAGGTTTATAGCAAATGTTGATAGAGTTACATTAAAAAAATTAATAATAGTTTTACTACTTTGTTTTTCAATTTTTCCATTTTTATCTAGTGGTTTAACATTTAATACCAATGGTTTTACAGTATATCAATATGTTACACTATATTTTGTTGGAGCTTACATTAGAAAATACAATTTGAATAGTGAATTTTTAAATCGGTTTAATAAAAGCCAAAAACAATTAATCTATCTTAGTATTTTTATAGTTTCTTGGTTATCTAATGTAATGTTATATTATTTTGCTAATTACTTAACTCAATTAGATAGTAATATTTTAAATTATATAGGTAATAGTTTAGTTGTATATAAATATTACTATAGTAATCCTTTAGTAATTATTCAATCTATAAGTTTATTTATGCTTTTTGGAACTTTTAAATTTACTAATAGATTTATTAATTATATTGCCTCTTTAGTATTGGGAGTTTATATTATTCATGAAACAGATGTTATAAAAAATAATCTTTATAATTGGTTTAACTTAAGTGTAGATATAGAGTCTGGAAAAATTATTATTATTAAAATTATATTATTTACTATTATTATATTTGCCGTTTGTATATTGATAGAGATAGTTAGAAGATTGATTTTTAAACTTATTTATAAAATTAAAACAGTTAGGTCTATAGATGGAAAGCTTGTTAATTTTATAGATAATCTTATGAAGGTCAATTAGAATTTTAAGAAAGGAAGTATATACTAGCTCTTTGAGTAGTGTAGAAAAGTGATATTATGAAACATGTATTTGTGGTTTTGGCTTATAAAGAGTCAGATAAATTAGAGTCTTGTATTAAATCAGTTTTGAATCAGAGTATTAAGACAAATATTGTAATTGCTACTTCAACTCCTAATGATTATATAAGTAACATGGCAAAAAAATATAAGTTAAAAGTTATTAAGAATAAAGAATCTAAAGGAATAGGGTATGATTTTGATTTTGCTTCTAATTGTGTTAAAGCAGATTTAGTTACTATTGCTCATCAAGATGATATTTATGAATATAATTATGCTGAATCAGTTATTAATGCTTATGATAAGTGTAAAGATTCTATTATAATATTTACTGATTATTTTGAAGTAAAGAATGAAGTTAAGGAAATGACTAATTTAAATATTAAAATTAAGAGAATCTTGTTATTTCCTTTACGATTTAAAGCTTTAAATAAATATAAATTCTTTAAACGAGGAGCGTTGAGATTTGGATGTGCGATATGTTGTCCTGCAGTTACGTTTGTTACTAAAAATGTTCCTAAAGAGAAGTTTAAAAGTGATATGAAAGCTGATATAGATTGGCTTGCTTGGGAGAAATTATCAAAACTTAAAGGTAGATTTATTTATATACCTAAAAAGTATATGGGGCATAGAATACATGAAGAGTCTACTACTACTGAAATAATAAAAGAGAATACTAGAACTAAAGAAGATTTGGAAATGCTAAAAAAGTTTTGGCCAGAGCCTATTGCAAAGTTTATAAATAAGTTTTATGTAAAAGCTGAAATTAATAATAATGTAAAAGAGGATAGTAAGTGATTATGGATAAATTTGTTAGGAGCATGTTAAAAATATTTCATATAGAACTATCAAAAAAACATGAAGATTTGTTTATTCAAATTTTTAAATTTGCTATCGTTGGTGGAATAGCGACAGTTATTGATTTTGTTTTTCTTTATATATTTAGAGAATTTTGTCATTTTCCAATACTTGTTTCTAATACTTTGTCATTTTGTATTTCTGTTATATATAACTATATTGCAAGTGTTAAATGGGTATTTGATGTTAATAAAGAAAAAGATGCTAAAAAACAATTTATCATTTTTATTGTATTTAGTGTAATTGGGCTTTTATTAAATGATTTAATTATGTGGATTAGTGTAGACTTCTTAAGTATATATTATCTACTTGCTAAAATAATCGCTACATCTATAGTTATGATATTTAATTTTGTGACTAGGAAAATGTTTTTGGAATAGTATAATTGCTATAATAACTTGTGAAAGTTTAGACAAGTTATTTTTTAATTTATAAAAATGTGTTAGAATATAATTGTTTGTATAGTATTTATTGAGGAAGGATTTGTTTATGGAAAAAATATTAGTTACTGGTGGAGCCGGTTTTATTGGTTTTCATTTAACTAAACGATTATTAGATTTAAATTATGAAGTTATGGCAATTGATAATCTTAATGATTATTATGATGTTAAATTAAAAGAGGAACGTCTTAGGATATTAGAGAAAAACAGTAGTTTTTCTTTCAGAAAGATAGATATATCTAATAAAGAGGAATTAGAAAATATTTTTAAGGAAAACAACTTTGATATAGTAATTAATTTGGCTGCTCAAGCCGGTGTTAGATATAGTATAGATCATCCGGATTCTTATATTGTCTCTAATATTATAGGTTTTTATAATATATTAGAGTGTTGCAGAAATTATCCTGTTAAGCATTTATTGTTTGCATCATCTAGTTCTGTTTATGGTAAAAATAAGAAAGTACCATATTCTACTGATGATAAAGTAGATCAACCAGTTAGTTTATATGCAGCGACTAAGAAAAGTGATGAGTTATTAGCTTATGCTTATAGTAATTTATACGATATAAAAGTAACCGGCTTAAGATTTTTTACAGTTTATGGTCCTTATGGTAGACCTGATATGGCTTATTTTTCTTTTACTAAAAATATTATAGATGATAAAGAGATAAAAGTATTTAATAATGGTGATATGTATCGTGATTTTACTTATATTGATGATATTGTAGAAGGAATAATTGAACTATTAGATAAAGTCCCTTTAAAAGATGAAAATGGTGTTTCTTATAAAATATATAATATAGGTAATAATCATCCTGTTAAAATTAGTAAGTTTATTGAAATATTAGAAAAAGAAATAGGTAAAGAAGCTAAGAAGGTTTATTTACCTATGCAACCTGGTGATGTTTATCAAACCTATGCGAATATTACAGATTTAACTAAAGAAACAGGATTTGTTCCTAAGACATCTTTAGAAGAAGGGTTAAATAAATTTGTTAATTGGTATAAAGAGTTTTATGGTGGTGATAGATAATGAAAGTAGTAGTAGCAGGAACTGGTTATGTAGGATTAATTACAGGTGTTGTTTTAGCATATACAGGTAACAAAGTAACTTGTATTGATGTTGATAGTAATAAAATAAATTTACTAAATAGTGGTAAAAGCCCAATATATGAAAAAGATTTAGATAAATATTTATCTTTATCTAAAGATAATTTAAATTTTACAACAGATAATAATTGTTATGCTGATAGTGATGTTATTATAATAGGAGTTGGTACTCCTGAGAGAAAAGATGGTAGTGCTAATTTAGATTATGTATATAATGTTTGTGATAATATTATTAAATATATTACTAAAGATGTAGTAGTAGTTATTAAGTCTACTGTTCCTATTGGTACAAATGATGATATCGAAAAATACTTTTCTACAAAAAAATCTGATATTAAAATAACAGTTGCTAGTAATCCAGAGTTTTTAGCACAAGGTACGGCAATACATGATACTTTATATGCTAGTAGAATTGTTGTGGGTGCAGAAGATGAAAAGACTTTTAGTATTATGAGAGAGTTATATGAACCATTAACTAAAGAACCTTATAATGTTCCTTATCTTGAAATGGATAGAAGAAGTGCTGAGATGGTTAAATATGCATCAAATGACTTTTTAGCTTTAAAGATATCATATATCAATGAGATAGCTAACTTATGTGGTAAAGTAGGTGCTAATATCGATGATGTTACTAAAGGTATGAGTTATGATAAAAGAATAGGTTCATTATTTTTAAAACCAGGAATAGGTTATGGTGGTAGTTGTTTTCCAAAAGATACTAAAGCTTTACACTGGCTTAGTAAAATAAATGATTGTGAATTAAAACTTGTAAAAGATTGTATTGAAATTAATAAGAAACAAAAGTTAGTACTTTTTGATAAATTAAGAGAAGATTTTGAATCATTAAAAAATTTAAAAGTAACTATACTAGGCTTATCTTTTAAACCTATGACAGATGATCTAAGAGAAGCACCTTCTCTTGTGAATATAGATATGTTATTAGATTATGATGCAATTATTACAGTATATGATCCTATTGCAATATCTAAAGTAAAAGCTATTTATGGTGATAAGTTAAATTATGCTAAGACAATTGATGATGCGATTAAAGATAGTGATGCAGTTTTAATAATGACAGAGTGGAAAGAAATAAAAGATTATAATGTAGACAACTATTTAAAATACATGAGACATGCCAATGTTTATGATGGTAGAAACTGTTATGATTCAAAAGTTATGAAAGAAAAGAAAATTAATTATTATTCAATAGGGAGATAAAATGGAGAAGATTTGTGTATATACCTGTATTACTGGAAATTATGATGATTTAAAAGAAGTAAGAATAAATGAAGGAATAGATTATATATGTTTTACTAATAATAAAAAAATTAAATCTGAAACTTGGAAAATAATTTACATTGAAGATAAAAAATTAGATAATCATTATTTATCAAGAAAGATTAAAATGTTAGGTGATTCTTATTTAGATAAGAACTATACATTAAGTATTTATGTAGATGCTTCAATTATATTTAAAAAAAGTGTAAAAGAATTTTTATCCAATTATTTTGATTTAGAAAAAGACTTACTAGCTGCCTGTAAACATAGTGTTAGAAATTCTATAAATGAAGAAGCTATAGCTTGCATTGAGCAAAAAAAAGATAATGAAAAAACTATTAGAAGACAACTAAGCTTTTATCAAGAAGAAAATTTTGCTGATAATTTAGGATTGTTAGAAATGACTTTAATTATTAAAAGACATAATAATCCTTTAGTTAGAAAAACAATGAAATTATGGTTTGAAATGATTTTAAAATACAGTAAAAGAGATCAACTAAGTTTCATGTATTGTCTTTTTAAAACAAAATTGCCATTTAGAGTTATACCTTTAAATGTTTGGAGTAATGAATATATAGAATTTACTCCACATAAGAAAAATAATTTTGATTATACATACAAGATATACTATGATTTTGGAGATGGTTTTAATGAAAATGATAGTGATAATTTTGTATATATAACTAAAGAAAATAAATTTTTATTAAGTTTCATATTAAAAAAAGATGTAAACAGGTTAAGAATAGATTTAACAGATATTAGTGGTGTTTCTTTTGAAATAATAGGTATAGAGGGTATTTCAAAGGAAGAACTAATATGGGAAGACTTTATATTTTATAATAACAAATATATTTCAAATAGCGCTGATCCAAAAATTATTATAAATAAGAATATTAAGGCAAACAATAAAATAATTATGACGATGAATATTAAAGAACTGGAGAAAAAAGATTTTTTAAATATTATAAACTATGCTATAAAAGAAGAAGAAGAAAAGAAACAATTACAGCAAGAATTAGAAAAAATCTTAAATAGTACTTCGTGGAAAGTTACTAAACCATTAAGATATTTAAGTTCAAAATTAAGAAAATGATTTAGAGTAGGTGATTATATGGATAAAATATCAATAATTGTTCCTTGTTATAATGAAGAGGCTGCTATTCCTCTTTTTTATAGAGAAATTAGTAAAATTATTAATAAAATGAATCAAGTAAAATTTGAGTTGGTATTTATTAATGATGGATCTATTGATAATACTTTGAAAGAAATAAAAGTTCTTGCTAAGTCTAAAAAGGAAGTTAAATATATTTCTTTTTCTCGTAACTTTGGTAAAGAAGCAGCGATGATGGCAGGACTTGATTATGTTACAGGAGACTTTGTCGCTATTATGGATGTAGATTTACAAGATCCACCTGAAAAGTTAGAAGAGATGTATAGAATTATTAAAAACAATGATGAAATAGATTGTGTAGGACTTAAGACAAATAGTCATGATGATTATGGCTTTATTAGAAAGTTTTTTACTAATCTTTTTTATAAAATAATTAGTAAGATGTCTAAGACAGAAATGGTTCCTGGGGCAAGGGATTTTAGATTAATGACAAGGCAGATGGTTGATGCTATTAAATCTTTAAGAGAATATAATCGCTATTCTAAAGGATTATTTAGTTTTGTTGGTTTTAATACTAAATGGTTAACTTATAAAATACCAGAACGTAAAGCAGGGGAAACTACTTGGAATTTCTTTAAGCTTTTTGCTTATGCTATAGATGGTATTCTTGCTTTTACAACTACACCTTTAACAATTGCTGCTTTCGTTGGTGTTATATTCTGTTTATTCTCAGTAATTGCCATTATCATCATCATTATTAAAACTCTTATCTTTGGAGATCCAGTAGATGGTTGGCCATCATTAGTATGTATTATGTTTTTCTTAAGTGGTATCCAACTATTTTGTACAGGAATAATGGGAGCCTACTTATCTAAAACATATACAGAAGTAAAAAAACGTCCTATTTATATAATTAAAGAAACTAATTATAAGTAAAATTGTCAAATTCTTGGCATTTTTTTTTAATTCCTTTTTTCTTAGGTCATTATATGATATTATAAATGTAGTTAGAAAGGTTTAGGCTATGAAGAAAAATATTATAAAATTAATAGAATTATTCTTAATACTAAGTCCACTTTTGGATATGTTAACAGCATGCATGATACAAGCTTTAAATATTAATTTTACTATTGGAATGGTGGTTAGATTTATAATTATTTTAATATGTGCTTTTTATCTTGTATTCATATATAAAGGTAAAGATAAGAAGTATTTATTATTAATATTAGGAAGTATTTTTATATATCTTCTTATTTTTGGAATATTAACTATTGTTAATAAAGATATATCTGTTTTATTATATGAAGGTCAAAATGCCTTAAAGACCTTTTATTTACCAATTTTATTACTTAGTTTTTATGCTATTGTAAAAGAAAATAAAACCTTTATTACTAATAAGACTATAGTTACTGTTTATATCATTTATCTTTTAGGTATCTTTATTCCAGATATTTTAGGGATAGGTTTTGATAGTTATGCAATTAGTAAAGAAGGAAGTATTGGTTTTTTTAACACAGCTAATGAGATTAGTGCCATTATTTCAATTTTAATGCCTTTCTTTTTACTTTATCTTTATGAGAAAAAGAACTTTATTTTAACCGTATTATTGATAGGTATCTTAGTCTTTGATATCTTAAGTATAGGTACAAAAGGACCATTACTTGCTTTTGTTCTTATACTAGGAGTTATTCTATTTATTTATATAATCTATTTAGCAAAAGAAAAGTTATATAAAATACTTTCTGTTCTTGTAATAACATTATTTATATTCATTTTATTTATAAGTTTTTATTTACCTAGAACTGCTTTCTATAAAAACATAGAAATACATTTAGACTTTTTAGGTGTTGATAATGTTATGGAAGTATTTACTGATTATGAGTTATTTGATCATTTTGTCTTTAGCTCTAGGCTTAAATTCTTGGGTAATATCTTTAATAGTTATAAAGATTCTAGTACTTTAGAGAAGATATTTGGTATTGGTTATATTGAAAATTATGGTACAGATGATGATAGTACTAAGATGATTGAGATGGATTATTTTGATATTTTATTTAGACATGGTGTAGTTGGTTTTATTATTTATATGGGAGTATTTATCTATTTCCTTTATAAAGCATTTAAATTTACTTATGGTATAAAAGATAATTCTTATAAGATATGTAATTATTTATCACTTACATTAATTATATTATTATCACTAATTACAGGTCATGTCTTACTAGCACCGTCTGTTAGTATCTTTGTCGCACTTATTTTAACTAAAAGGGAAGTGGTATAATGAGAAAATTAGTTTTTATTATTATTAACTATAATGATTATAAGACTACTAAAAGATTACTTGATAATATTAAAGATTATAAAGTAATAGATAAGATTTATGTAGTTGATAATCATTCAACAGATGATTCTTATGAAAATTTGAAAAAATTAAAGATTAAGAGATATGAAGTAATAGAAACACCTAGTAATAGAGGTTTTGCCTATGCTTTAAATATTGGTGCAAAAAAAGCGATAGATGACCTTGGTAATGTCGATATTATATTTTCTAACTCTGATATTATTATTAATAGTAATGAAGATTTAGAAGATTTAAAGAAGACTTTAGATAAAAGAATAGTAGGTCTTGTAGGTCCTGTTGTAGTTCAAAATGGAAAACTAAATAGAGGATGGCATTTACCTAGTCCAAAGAATGAGATACTTAGCAATTTACCGGGAATAGGGAAGAGGTTTAATAAAAAAATCTATTATGATGATTCCTATTATAAAGGTGATAGTAGTGAAGTAGAAGTTATATCATTTTGTTTTTTCTTAATTAAAAGTGAAGTCTTAAAAGAAATTAATTATTTTGATGATAATACATTTCTATACTATGAAGAAAATATTACAGCATCTAAGTTAAAAAGAACTCAGTATAAAACATTAATTAATAATAATGTAACTATTATTCATGATCATTCTGTTAGTGTTGATAAGAATATTAGTTATATTAATAAATATAAAATATTAAAACAAAGTCAAATGTATTTTGAAACTAATTATAATAATGCTAATAGTATAGAAAAAATTTTATTAAAAGTGACAATTAGATTAACACTTTTGACATTATATGTTAGAATATTTTTAAGAGGAGGTTTAAAGAAATGAAAGGAATTATTTTAGCAGGAGGTAGTGGAACTAGACTATATCCATTGACAGAAGTTACAAGTAAGCAGTTGATGCCTATTTATGATAAACCAATGATTTATTATCCTTTGTCAGTATTAATGCAAGCAGAGATTAAAGATATTTTAATAATATCAACTCCTAAAGATTTACCTAGATTTATGGAATTATTAGGTGATGGTTCTAAGTTTGGAGTTAATTTTTCTTATAAAGAACAACCTAGTCCGGATGGTCTTGCTCAAGCTTTTATTTTAGGAAAAGAATTTATTGGTAATGATACTTGTTGTATGGTATTAGGAGATAATATTTTCTATGGTCCTAATATAAGAGGTGAATTATTAAAAGCTAAAGAAGATGCTAGTAAAGGTAAAGCTACTGTTTTTGGTTATCATGTTCATGATCCTGAACGTTTTGGGGTAGTTGAATTTGATAAAAATGGTAAGGTATTAAGCGTAGAAGAAAAACCAGATAATCCTAAGAGTAATTATGCAATTACAGGACTTTATTTCTACGATAATTCTGTAGTTGATAAAGCTTCAAAATTAAAGCCATCTAAAAGAGGAGAGTTAGAAATAACTGATTTAAATAAAGTATATTTAAAAGATGCTAAATTAAATGTTATTACTTTAAATGAAGGTTATGGATGGTTTGATACAGGAACATTTAAAAGTTTATTTGATGCTACTAATTTTGTTGCCACTATTCAGGAACATCAAAATATTACTATATGCTGTCCAGAAGAAATAGCTTATAAAAATGGATGGTTAAGTAAAGAAAAAGTACTAGAAGCTGCTAAATTAATGAAAAAGAATACTTATGGGAAACATTTAATGGAAATTGTGGAGGAGAGATAATATGAAAAAAATTGAAACTAATTTATTAGATTGTTATATTTTAGAACCAGATAAATTTGGAGATGAAAGAGGATATTTTTCACCTTATTATATAGAAGCTAATTTAAAAGAATTAGGTTTTCTTGGTGTAAAACAGGCAAACAGAAGTAAAAGTGCTAAAGGAGTAGTTAGAGGACTTCATTTCCAAGAAGATCCAAAGTGTCAAGCTAAGATAGTTGAGGTTATTAAAGGTTCTGCTATTGATGTAGTTGTTGATATTAGAAAAGATTCAGATACTTATGGAAAATATACTGCTGTTAAACTAACAGAAGATAATAATAGACAGTTATTTGTTCCTCGTGGTTTTGCTCATGGATTTATCTCATTAGAAGATGATACAATATTTCAATACTTAGTTGATAATGATTATGCTCCAGATAAAGAAGGAGGAATCCTTTGGAATGATCCTGGCCTTAATATTAATTGGGATGAGATGTTTAAAGAAAATAATATAACTGAGCCAATATTATCTGAGAAAGATGGGAAGCATCCAACATTAGAAGAATCTAAAGTGCTATTTTTAAGGAGGAAATAATGAAATATTTAATTACAGGTTATAAAGGACAATTGGGTTATGATGTTAAAAGAGAATTACTAAAAAGAGGAGTTAGTGAAGAAAATATTCTTCCTCTTGATAAGGATGAAATGGATATTACTAATAAGGAAGAAGTAAATAGAGTTGTAAAAAACTTTGTACCTGATGTTATTTTTCATTGTGCAGCATGGACTGCAGTTGATAAAGCAGAAGAGGCTGAAGATGCTTGTTATAATGTTAATGTAGTTGGTACAAAAAATGTTGTAGATGCTTCAATTGAAGTAGGTGCTACTACTATATATATGTCAACTGATTATGTTTTTGATGGCACAAAAGAAGGATTATATACTGAAGAAGATAACGTTAATCCTAAGAGTGTTTATGGTAGAACTAAATTTTTAGGAGAAGAGGAAGTTAGACGTAATCCTAAACACTTTATTACTAGAATATCTTGGGTGTTTGGAATTAATGGGCACAATTTTATTAGAACAATGCTAAAATTATCAGAGAATCATAGTGAATTAAATGTTGTAGATGACCAAATAGGTAGTCCTACATATACAGTTGATCTTGCTAAAATCTTAGTAGATATGTCTAATAGTGATAAATATGGTACTTACAATGTTACTAATAGTGAATATTGTAGTTGGGCTGAGTTTGCAGAATATATTTTTGAATCTAATAAAAAGAGTGTTAAAGTAAATAAAGTTACAACGGAAGAGTATTTAGAAATTACTGGTACTAAACAAGCTTATCGTCCTAGAAATTCTAGACTTGATAAATCTAAATTAGAAGAGAACTTTGAATTATTACCAACTTGGAAAGATGCAGTTAATCGTTATAATATTGAACTTGAGGAAGAAAAAAAGTTAGTTAAGAAAATATAATACTTAAGGAGAAAACTATGCTTGAAGTTAAACATATTACAAAATATTATGGTAAAAATAGGGCAGTGTCTGATTTGTCCTTTACTGTTAAAGATGGAGAAATATTTGGATTACTTGGAGAAAATGGTGCAGGTAAGACCACAACCTTTAGAATTATTATGGGTTTAATTGATTCTAATAAAGGAGAAGTTTTACTTGATGGTAAGAAAATCGACTATAACTTAACTGATAAAATAGGTTTTGTTACAGAAGAGAGAAGTTTACTTACTAAACTTACTGTTTTAGAACAACTTACATTTTATGGAGTATTAAAAGGTCTTGATGAGAGAACTATAGAAAAAGATATAGATAAATGGTTAGAAAAGTTTGAGATTTCTAGTTATAAAAATAGAAAGATTAAAGAACTTTCTAAAGGTAATCAACAAAAAATACAATTTATTTCTGCTATCATTAATCATCCTAAACTATTAATATTAGATGAACCTTTTACAGGTCTTGATCCTATTAATGTTAAGATGATGAAAGATGCTATATATGATTTACAAAAAGAAGGTACATCTATTATCTTTTCATCACATCAGATGGAATATATTGAAGACTTTTGTGAGAAATTAGTAATTCTTGTAAAAGGAAAGCCTGTTGTAAGTGGTGATTTAAAGACCATAAAGGAAGAATTTGGTATTAAAAATATTATGTTAAGAGGAGATGATTTACCTCTTGATAAAATAAAGAAAGTAAAAGGTGTATTAGGTGTTTCTAAAGTAAGAGGAGAAATAGAAGTAAAAATAGAAGATAAAACAGTCGCTCCTAAGATATTCTCTTTAGTTAAAAACTGTAATATTACTAAATATGATGTAGTTGAACCTACACTTAATGAAATATTTATTGCGAAAGTAGGGGGTATCCATGAATAGAAAGTTCCTTTATCTAACTAAAGTTAGTTTAAGAAAAAAGTTTAAAACTAAATGGTTTGTTATTACTAATATAATACTTGCAGTAGCGATAGTTCTTTTCCTAAATATAAATTCTATTGTCTCTTTCTTTGGAGGAGATTTTGATAGTAAGACTAATATAATTGTTGTAGATAATGATACTGATAGTTATTCATTATTTGAAAAGAATATAGAAAGTTATTCAAGTACTTTAAATAATGATGAAGATGAAGTAAAAGTAACAGTTAAAAAGAGTAATAAGAATGCTAATGAATTAAAAGATAATCTAAAAGATGATGAGATATTAGTGGAGTTAAATAGTGATAATAAAGAATACTTGAAAGCAAAAGTGACTTCTAATGAGAAAATAGATACACTAACTTATCAGGTTTTATCTCAGAGCCTAAACTCTACTAAAACTACTATTGGTATGGCTATTAATAATATAGATGCTAATACGTTAAATAATATTTCTAGTCCTGTAACAATAGATAGAGTAGTTCTTAATGAAGATAATAATGTTGATGAGAATATGGGACTTATTATGAGTAGTGTATTTCCAACTATTATCCTACCATTCTTCATGTTAACTATGATTTTAATTCAAATGGTTGGAGGAGAAATATGTGAAGAAAAAACAACTCGTAGTATGGAGATAATTATATCTAATGTTTCTCCTAAACAGCATTTAATGTCTAAGATACTTGCTAGTAATATATTTGTTATAGTACAAGGCTTACTTTTAGTAATTTATGCTGTAATAGGTCTATTAATAAGTACAAATATGCTTAGTAGTGGAATGGCTTTACCTAGTGAAATTACATCTATCTTTGATAGTTTAGTAGCATCTGGTTTTATCGAGAAATTAATCTACGTAATACCTTTAACTTTAATATTAATTGTATTATCATTCTTAGCATATTCAATAGTAGCAGGAATTCTAGCCTCTATGACTGTTAATATGGAAGACTTTTCACAGTTACAAACACCTTTAGTATTTCTTTCTTTAGGAGGATATTATTTAGCGATGATGGCAGGTATGTTTAATGGTTCACTTCTTATTAGAATATTATCTTATGTACCATTCTTATCATCATTTGTTAGTCCCAGTCTTTATATGATGGGAGAGATAGGTTTAATTGATATAGTTATTTCTATTATAGTTTTAATTATCTTTATCTATTTAATATTACATTTTGGTATTAAAGTATATAAAGTAGGAATACTTAATTATTCTAATGAGAAAGCATGGAGTAAGTTTTTTAAAGCATTTAAGAGTAAAGATGTATAGATTCTTCAAGCTATTGATAAAATATTAGCATTATGTTAATATAAGTCACAAGGAGGTTTGGCATGAATAAGGTTATTAAAAAGTTAGCTTTATACTCAACAGTAGGACTATTGGGAACTTTTTCTTTAACAGGTTGTGGTTCTTCTGATAGTGAAAGTAAAGAAGAAGTCATTGTAGAAGAAGATAATAGTAGTAAAGATGAGCAAGTTGAAACTAAATATTTCGATGTTGGAGAGCATGTATTTTGTCAAGGTTTTCTTGTAGAATGGTTTTACTACGACTTTGAAAATAGTGGTCGTTCTATAAATGTTCCTACTGGTTATCATATCTTTGATGTTGAAGAGCGAGATAGAATTGAAGATAAAATTTATTATATGGCATTTTATGTTAATGATGTTCCTGTTGAAGTAGAAGCAGTTTACAATGGAGAAACTGAATCGTACGATTATAGTAATCCTGGAACGCCTGTATTAGAAAATATTACTGAATTAGAAGAAAATGAGAAGACGAGATAATTTATGTATCGTCTTTTTCTTTATAAAAAATTAATTCTGTGATAGACTAATAATAGAAGGATTGATGAAGATGAAGAGAATTGTAATTATAGGTTGTGGTAATGTAGGTTTAGAATACTTAAAGAAACTGTGTATGACTAATATAACTTTAGATATAAGCTTAATTGATATTGATGAGGAGAAACTTGAAGGTGAAATTCTTGATTTAGAACATTCTTTAGTCTATAGAAATAGTAATATTAATTTAAAGCTTGGTAGTTATAGCGATTGTGATAATGCAGATCTAGTTGTAATAAGTGCAGTTATTCCTCAATCTACTAAAGATAGAATGAGTGATTTAGAGAAAGCTAATGAGATAGTAGTAGATATTACTAATAAATTAAGAGAAACATCTTTTAGTGGTATTATCTTAGTCGCTTGTAATCCTTTGGATGTTATTACTGAACTTATCGCTCATTATACAGATTATTCCTATAATAAAGTAATAGGTACTGGAACTATGCTTGATACTGCAAGATTAAAGTCATTAATTAGTAAAAAGATTAAGGTAAAACCTAGTGATATAAATGCTTATGTTTTAGGAGAACATGGTAATAGTCAGTTTGTCGCTTGGAGTAATGCTAATATAGGTTTAGAAAACTTAAGCCATTTTTTATCACTTGATGATAAAGAAGAGATAGAAGATGAGACTAGACACATGGGTGGTGTTATAGTTAAACATAAAGGTTATACTAGTGATGGAATAGCATCTTGTCTTTTAGAACTTACTTTATGTATTCTTAACGATTTAAAGAAAGTATATCCAGTATCAAATTATAATACTACTTATGATGTATATATATCTACCCCTTGTATAATAGGTAAAAAAGGAATAGAGAAAGTTATTAATATAAAATTAACTGAGGAAGAAGAAGAAAAATTAGAAAGCAGTGCTGAAGTAATCAGTGAAGCACTGTCTAAGATATTACCAAAAGAATTGTATTAGGAGGTATTGATTTTATGGGTAATTATTTGTTTTTAGTAATAATATTTTTATTTATGGCAATTGAAGCAGTTAGTTCTTATAAGTTTTTTAGGCTAAAAAAAATTAAATTAGGTATTTTTTCAGCAATATATTTTCTTATTACTTTAATACTTACTTTAAGTTACTTTGGAAGTCGTGATGTAGCTGTTGAAAATGAATTAGAAAGTCTTATTAATGGAATTACTGATATTAATCTTTTTGCAATATTAGTTTTAATTCTTAATATAGGTATGCTAGTGATTAGTATTATTAGTTATGTTAAAATAATGAAATTGTGTAGGAGATAGTATTATGAGATATGGAGGTAAAGCAGATTCTTTATTATATTTGACTAGTAATAATATTTTAGTACCTAAATTTTTTGTTGTGAGTAAAGATGATTATATTCAATTTTTAACAGATAACAATATTTACAAAAAAATTGAAGAGTTATTTATTGATAAGAAGTACAAAGACATAAAAGATTTGCTTATGAATCAAGATATAACTTATAATTTATCTAAAAAATTGGATTTTGAATTATCTAAGATGAATTCTAATTTTTTTGCTATTAGATCTTCTGCTAGTAATGAGGATGGAAAGAATAAATCATTCGCTGGACAGTACGATACTTTTTTAAATGTAAAAAAAGAAGACATCTTTTTAAATATAAAGAAGTGTTTCTGTTCTTTATACAATGATAATGTTATTAGTTATAGTGATGATTTTGATATTTATGGTATTAATGTTATTATACAGGTTATGATTGATTCAGACTATTCCGGTGTTGCCTTTACAGTTGATCCATCAAGTGAATCTGATAACTATATTTTAATTGAAATGACTGAAGGACTAGGGGAAAAATTAGTATCTGGAAAAGTGATACCTAATAAGTTTTTTGTTAGAAAAGAAACAGGAATGATTGATTTGAAGATAGGAGAACTTTCTTTAGATGAAGTTATTTTTAATCGCTTAATATTAGAAATAGAGAAGACAGAAAAAATATATAAATGTCCTATGGATATAGAATATGCAATTAAAGATAGAAAAATATACATTTTACAAGCTAGGCCTATTACTGCTAGAACTATTTTACCTAAATCGTTTAGTTTAACTTTAACTAGACAAAAATCTCTTATAGATATAGAGTTATATTATAAAGGAGAATATTTTGGTATTAAAAATATTACTAAAAATTTATATTATTTTAAGCCTTTATTCGTTTATAATAATGTAGATAATAATGTTTCTATCTATTATAATAATACAGACTTAGAAGAATTACCAAATCCTATGTATTATTTATTAGATATATATTTTGATAAGACATTAAAATATTATAGAAAAATAAAAAAAGATATAGAATATTTAAATAATACTATTAATAATAAGTTGGAAATAGATTATAGAACTTATATAGATAAAATAATAGAAATATATCCATTCACTAGTTTAGGACAATTAGCAGGGCATTTTAATGACACTAGTAAAAGAGTAAAGGATTTATTAATAGAATTTAGAGAAAAGTATGATTATATTATTTATAAAGCTGTTGACTATTTAGTTTTTAAATTTAAAGCGATATTACCGGATAATTATAAAGAATATATAGACTTTTTACTTATAGATGAAATAATAAATAGTAAGTTACCTAGTATAGAAAGTTTAGAAAATAGAAAGCTTGGTTATATTTATTATAATAATAGTCTTTATGTTACTACTGACTATGATAAATTTTTTGGAGATAATAATATTAATATAGAAGAAGCTAGTAACAGCTTACTAAATGGAACATTTGCATATTCATCTAACACTAATATAACTGGTAGAGTATGTGTTATATTAAGTGATAAAGATTTTAATAACTTTAAAAGAGGAGATATTATCGTTACACCTATGACTTCACCTAAATTTCTTAGTCTTATTAAGGAATGTAAAGCAATTATAACAGATGAAGGTGGAACTTTGTCTCATGCTGCTATAATATCAAGGGAGTTAAAAATACCATGTTTGGTAGGGTGTACTAATGCTACAAAGAATTTATCTACAGGTAATATGATTGAAATAAATAAAAGAGGAGAAATAATTATTTTATAATATTTCATCCTCTTTTAATTGTTCTTTATTATTTACTGATGGTGTTATTATTTCATTTTTAGTATTTTTATTATTGTTTTTCTCATAAGTAATACCTCTAATTTTACAGTATACGTCTAAATCATCATCAACATCTATAATTCTATAAATTTCATCAAAAGAAGTAGAACCATCTAATACTTTTAATAATCCATCTTGTAACATAGTTATAACATCTGATGTATAAACCATTTTATTTAAATCATCTTTTTCTAAATTTTCTTCATTTAAAGCATTTCTAATTTCATCATTAATCATTAATACTTCTTGAATTGCAACTCGTCCATGGTAACCTTTATTACATTTATCACATCCTTTGGGATTAGCATTATATATTTCATCAACATCTTTATCTAAAGCTAGTTTAAATACTTTTTTCTGATATGGAGTAGTTTCTTCTTTAATACGGCAATGTGGACATACCATTTTGGCAAGTTTTTGAGAAATAATACCAGATAGGGCACTAGATAATAAATATCTTTCAACATTCATATCAAGGAGTCTTTCAATAGTACTTAATGAGTTATTAGTATGGATTGTTGATAAAACTAAGTGACCTGTAATAGAGGCTCTTACAGCAATTTTAGCAGTTTCACTATCACGAATTTCTCCAATAAGAATTACATTGGGATCTTGTCTTAAAATAGATCTTAAAACAGTTGCAAAATCAAGGCCTATTTCACTATTTACTTGAACTTGATTTAGTCCCTCTAGATTCATTTCTATTGGATCTTCGACAGTAATAATATTAGTCTCTTTCTTGTTTAATACTTGTAGAATAGAGTAGACAGTAGTACTTTTACCACTACCAGTCGCTCCAGTTATTAGAATAATACCATTTGGTTCTGAAATCATTTTTTTTAATTTTTTAAAGTTATCATTATTGAAACCAAGAGCATCAATTCCTTGTAAACTTCTAGTATAATCAAGAATACGAATAACACATTTTTCACCTTCGTTAGTGGGTAATGTTGATACACGAGTTTCTAGGTTAAGACCTTTAATAGTTCCTTTAATAGAACCATCTTGAGGTAATCTACTTTCGGTAATATTCATATTGGCAATAAGTTTAATTCTGGTTATTAAATTTCTCTCATATATTTTAGGGATTTGTGTATAATCCTGTAAATCTCCATCAACTCTAATTCTAACCATTAAACAGTCTTCTCTAGGATCAAAATGAATATCACTAGCTCCTTTTTTAGATGCATTAGCGATTATATCATCAACAACATTAACAATAGGTGTTTTTGTCAAATCATAGGTTACCAAAAGTATCAACCCCTTTACTTTATTCTATTCTTTTACTATAATATATTATATAGTAAGAATAACTTAATTACAAGAGGGAGCTTAAAAATGAAAAGTAAAATAAAGTTAAATAACAAAGGTTTTATATTAGTAGAAACTTTAATAGTTGGTGTTTTTATTATGGGAATATTTTCTTTGCTTTATACTAACTTTTTTCCTCTTATTGGTGAATATGAAAGATATAAAGATTATGATACAGTAGAATCCACATATATTGCTCATTGGGCCAGAATGATAGCTTTAAAAGGTTTACCTGATTCTAGTTATAATCTTGCTAATAGTGCAGGCTATGCAGACATTAGTGATTGTTCTTTATATACAAAATCTGATGGAATAAACTCATGTGCTGCTTTTATGACAATGAATAATATTTCTAAACTTTATTTAATACCTTATTCTACATCTGTCTTTAAAAACCATGTTAAAGATAATACTAATTTTACTAGAAGTTTTAGAGAGTATATATCTTATTTACCAACCTATAGTAAAAATACTAACAAAACACCAAGTACAGGTTATTATAGAGTAATAGTCGAATATATTTCAAATAATACTTATAAGTATGGTACTATTGAGGTACTAAAGGGATAGGTGATACTGTATGAATTTAAATAAAAAAGGAATAACCTCAGTTGAACTATTAGTATGTTTTATTATTATTTCAACTATAGTTGTTAGTATGTATAATTTAATACTAAATTATCGTAACAGAGAACAAATAGAAGAAATTAATAATGAAGTAATATCTTATAGTAATAACTTACAAGAGATTATTCAATCTGATTTAGTTATGGGACATTTAGTAAATGTTACTAGTGTAAGTGATGATGGATATAGTGCCACCTTTGCTTTTGATAATCCTAATAGTTACACAACAACATTAGAAATTGATCCAGATAGAGGTGTTATTAGTTATGGAAAAAGCGGAGAAATAATAGATTATGAGATACCAAGTATTGCAGATTTAATGTTAAGCCCAGAATCTAGTATAGAATATCTTCCTGCTACTAATGGGTATGTAAAAATTACTATTATTTTAACTCATCCTAATTTTGAAGATGAAACATATTCTTTTATGATAAATTGTCCTGTTAATTATGTTTATTAAAAGATTGTATATAGAAGTAAGGCAATGGCAGTTTCTATGATTCTTCCAAAGAAGAAGTATTTATATTCTAAATCTTCTTCTTTTATATTATTTAGAACCTGTAAGTGAACTGAAAAACTACCAAAGGTTATAAAGGTTAAGACAATTAATCCTCTTATATAGTTAGTAGTATTAATACTAGGTACTAAACTAATACCACTAGTCATATCAAGTATTCCTGTAATGATAGTTTCAAAGAATGGGTTTAGTGATAGAAAAGATGTAAGTAGTTTACTAAAAAACATAAAGAAGGTAATACTTCCTAACATAAATAAAAGTAATTTAATAGCATCATTTATCGCTTTAGGTAATGCTTCTAGAAAAGATTTATTTTGATAATTATTTATTTTTTTAGAAGAGATAATCTCTTTAGGCCTTAAAATAATACCAAGAATTAGATTAGATATAATCTGTATTATTAATATTTTATAAGCAAGGGATAGACTATTTAAAATAAGACCACATGTTCCTAAGATAAAAAGGGGATTAGCAAAGTGGGTAAAGGTTAAGAGGTAATTTGCAGTAAATCTATCAATAGTTTTATTTTTATAACTTTCTACAACATATTTAGAACCACTAGGAAAGCCTGATATTATACTAACTAAAATAATAAAAGAACTATTACCTTCGACATGGAATAATCTTTTAAAAATAGGATTTAATTTATTACTTATTTTAGTGGCAATACCTAGTTCTAGTAATAATGATGCTAGGACAAAGAAAGGAAATATTGAGGGGAATAATTTAGTTTTAAAGATATTAATACTAGAGATACCACTTTCTATAATTAAAGAGGGATTAATAAAAATACCTAGGTAAAGAAATAAAATTATGAGTACGGCAAATAATTCTTGATATTTTTTTTTCATATTATTACCTTCTTTTGGTATAATGTATTAGTAAGGTGTGATGATATGCTCAATAAAGTTTATTTAAGAATAAAAAAATTTATGAAAGATTATTATAAGACTATTATATTTTTAATAATTTGTTACTTTGTCTTTACTTTTCCTTTACCATATTATATTTATGCTGGAGGAGGCACTATTAATATTAATGATAGAGTTGTTGTTGATGGGAGTTCTGATAGTTCTGGGTCTTTAAATTTCGCTTATGTAAAAGAACTTGAAGGTAATGTAGCATCCTTCATATTAGGTAATATTATTCCAGGATATGATATAGAAAAACAAGAGGATGTAGAGTTAAATGAAGAAGAGACTAGTGAAGATATTATGTTTAGGAATAGAATATACTTAGAAAATGCTAATCAAACTGCTATCATGCTAGCTTACCAAAAAGCAGGTAAAGAGGTAAGTATAAGAGATAAACATTTCTATGTTATTTATGTAGAAGAAAAAGAAGAAGATGGCTTAAGAGTAGGTGATGAGTTAGTAAAAGTTAATGGTAAAGATATTGAAAATGTTGAAGATTATACTAATGAAATTCAAAACTTTGAAGTAGGAGATAAGATTAATGTAACTGTTATTAGAGATGATAAAAAACGTGAAGTAACTGCAACTGTTAAAGAAGGGGTAGATTATAAAGTAACAGGTGTTTCTGTTAGTACTATTTATGAATATAAGACTAATCCTAAAGTAGAGCTTAAGTTTAAAGATAGTGAAGGTGGTCCTAGTGGAGGTTTAATGTTAACACTTGCTATTTATGATAAATTAACTGATGGAGATTTAACTAATGGTCTTAAGATAGTTGGAACTGGTACTATAAGTAGTGATGGTTCTGTTGGAGAAATTGGTGGTGTTAAATATAAGTTAAATGGAGCGGTAAAAGCTGATGCAGACTTGTTTTTGGTGCCTAAAGGAGATAATTATAAAGAAGCATTAAAGGAAAAAGAGAAGAACGATTATGATATTGAAATTAAAGCGATAGGGACATTTGATGAAGCGATATCTTATCTAGAAAGTTTAGAGTCTTAAAAAGTCACGGAATAAAATTACGAAATCTCACGGAATAATTTTCTTAAAAAGTGTCCACTGAAATCCTTAAAAATTGTTCATTTGATTTAATAAATTTAAAAATATAGTAAGTTAATAATAGGAGAAGTAAACTATGAGCTTAAGAGACAAAGATTATATGGAAACAATGAGTCTTTATGAATCAGGTGATTCTACTGGTGTTGTTTCTATAACTGATATGTTAGATAATAAGAATATTAATAAGAATACTGGAGAAGTAAAAATTAGAGAACTTGCTACTCTCTTGATAAGAGGAGGCTGGAAAGAAAGTTTAAAAGTAAAAAAAGAAAGTTATCCTTTAATACCAAAGAGTTATATCGACTCAATATTAAATGTAAAACTAGATGAAGAAGAAAAAGTAAGAGATAAGAATAAAATGAATATGTTATTAAAATCTTTAGCAAGAAATGAATCTAGAATAATAAGTAATAAAACACTTATAAGAGATATTAAAGAACATGAAATTAAAAGTAATATTTTATCTAGTAGAACTACACTTTTAGATTATCTAGATTTTTTTGAAAGAATGCATTTAATAGAAAATCAAGAGCCATATAGTTCTAATTATCATTCTCCAGAAAGAGTAGGGAAATCAGCTAAAAGACATTTTGTTGATCCCTCTCTTGCTTGTTCTATTTTAAATCTCAATGTTGATAAATTAATAGGTGATTTAAACACATTTGGATTTCTCTTTGAAGCTCTTGTAGAAAGAGACTTAAGAATTTATATGGATTATTTAGATGGTAAAATATATCATTTTAGAGATAATGTTAGTGGTTTAAAAGTAGATACAATACTAGAATTCGAAGATGGAGAATATGCTGCAGTTGAAATAAAACTAGGGTATAATGAAGTAGATGATGCCATTAAAAATTTAAAAGAGTTTTATAATAAAATGATTAAAAAACCTAAGTTTATGTGTGTTATAGTTGGAATCTTAGAAGCTGCTTATAAAGATCCTGATACTTCTATTTATGTAGTACCAATAACAGCTTTAAAACCATAAGAAAAAGAGATAAGTTTGTTTGCTTATCTCTTTTAAGATGTAGTACTTGGAGTACCAGGAATAACTTCAGTTATATCATCTTCATCTGGTGGTGTTTCTTCAGGAGTATCTGGCTCTATAGGTTCTTCTGGTTCTGTTGGTACTTCATCTGGTTCTTCAGGTTTAGTGTTCGATGTTGGTGGTTTAGTAGTTGTAGTATTATTGCTACTATCATCTTCAGGTTCAGTAGAACTAGTTCCACCTGATAATGTTAATACAACGCTACCACTTATTAAGTCTATTCTCTTATTAGCAGGAAGACTTTGACTAACTACATAGCCACTGTTTCCTTTAAATGTAACTCTTATTCCATGAGCATTTGCATAACTTTCCGCTTGACTCATACTATCTCCAGTAAAGTCAGGTAATAAATCATAGGTAAATGCTGTTTTGTAAGGACCTGTTCCAGTTACAGTTTTCTCATAATCTTCATCGTTAATAGAGAAAGAGAATTCTTTAATCATTTCAGGTTCTTCTTGTTCAAGATTAACTTTCATCGCTTTTACAATATCATCTCTACTTGCAGTATTTGGTACATAATCCCATAAAACCATTCTACTTCTCTCATCATAAATCATTTGACCAGTACCATCTAAATATAATTGTTCAATATTAATAAGATCAGCATCATCTTTTTGTAAAGAATTATTCATTATGTCTTTAGCAATATCATAGAATGATAAAATTTGTTGTTCTGTAAAGTTGGTATCAAGATTATTAGTAACAGTATTTAATACATCCATAACTTGATTAATACTCTTCATATCTTTAACTTTATTTAATATTCCCTCGATAACTAATTGTTGATTTAAGCCTCTATCTAAATCTCCTGCTGCAAGTTGTTTTCTATTTCTTGCAAGGACTAAAGCTTGTTCTCCATTCAATGTTTGAACTCCTGCATTGATACAAACTTGTCCTTCACGGTTAGAATTATCAGTACATAAGTCTTGAGGAACTTCTACAGTAATACCGCCTAATGTATCAACTAAACTAACTAAACCTTTAAAATTAATTTTAGCATAATAATCAATTGTAACATCAAAATAGTTTTCAATGGTATCCATCATACAGTCAGTACCATAAGCGGCAGCATGGGTTATTTTATTTTCAGGAGTACCACTCCAACATGCTATTGGAACATAACTATCTCTTGGAATACTTAACATTGTAGCATTTAAAGTATTAGGATTAAAAGTAACTAATATTAAACTATCACCATTTGCAACAGTATTCTTAGATAAACCTTCTTCAGCAGAGTCAACACCCATTAAAAGAATAGTAAATGGTTCTGTTACAGATTTACCAGCAGAAGATTCTCTATTACTAGTACTTGCTTTTTTCATTTCTTTTTCTTTAGTTAAGATAATTTTTGTATCATCTTTAATAGTTTGATATGTTTCAATACTAGCAAACATAGAAGGATAATCAGTTGGAACAAAGATTGAATCAACTTCACCTTCATATAAATCTGCCATTGCTGTAAAGTAATCATCATATTCAACAATTTCATTTTCATCTTTTAGATTATTTTCATCAATTACTTCATTTGGAATAATATTTCCTTCAGGGGATGATTCATCAGAAAGTATTCCTATTGTATTATCTTTTAAGTCTTTAATATCTGCTATTTCACTACTACTTGGTACAATTAAACTACTAGAGTAGGTAACAGTATCTCTATTAATACTAGAAAGTGTACCATAAGCATACATTATCAAACCACTAATTGCACAGTTTATAATTAGATATAATATTAAAAAGAATGTTAATAATCTTGCTTTTTTTTCTTTATGTCGTCTTTTAGATCTAACTTTAAAAATAATTATTAAATCAAAAACAACAAATATTCCTATAATAATATATCTTATTACTTCTTCAATCGGTCCTAATAAAAGGATATTATATATGGCAAAAAGATTACTTAATATAACAATAATACTTAGTATCGCAAGCCATAATCTACATTTCTTCTTTTTCTTATCTTTTTTTTCTTCAGTATTCTCTTTATTCTTTCTCATTAAATGACCTCCACGTAAACAAAAAACTATACCTTATAATTATAGACTATAATTTTCTATCTTTCAACCTCTATACTTTTGTTTGTATTGTAAAGTTGACGGTTAATTGTATCTTTTTTAGAGAAATTTGTAGAATATTCTGTTATAATGTAAATAGAAGGATAGGAGTTGATAGTGTATGAAGAAGTTAATTAGTATTTTACTCATCTTTGTTATGCTTTTTACTTTTATTCCTGTTGTTAATGCAAGTAGTTATATAGTGTTAAATACTAATAAATATTTTAGAGAGAAACCTGGTGGTTCTTTAATTACAGGTGTTACGGATGGAGTATTAGTAGCAGGTACTAAAGTTGATGTGATTAGTACTGATGGTAAGAGTGGTCATGGTTGTAAGAATGCTTGGTATAAGGTTAGGTATAATGACTTAGAAGGATATATTTGTTCAAGTGACCAGGCAATTATTGATGTCGCTGATGTAGACCTTAATGGGGATTTTGAAAAGGAAATGTTAAGTAAAGGATTTGGGGAGAGTTACCTACCTTATTTAAAGGCAATACATGAAAAGCATCCTAACTGGATATTTACTCCTATATCTATTGGTGTTTCTTTTGATGAAGCGGTTACTAATGAGAGTTATGGAGAGATTAGTTTAGTAGATGGAACTGATGAGACTTTAAGAAGTAAAGAATGGCCATATTATCAAAATGGTACATATAAACAAATAGAACCAGGTTGGTATGTGGCAAGTAGAGATACAGTATCTTATTATTTAGATCCTAGAAACTTTTTATCAGAACAATATATCTTTATGTTTGAAAACTTAAAATATAATTCATCTATTCAAACAGAGGATGCTGTTAGAGGGGTTACTAGTGGAACTTTCTTAAATACTAATGAATACATAAATATCTTAATGAAGACTGCTAGAACTTATAATGTTAGTCCAGTATACCTTGCTAGTAGAATTAGACAAGAAAAGGGTAGTACTGATAGTATTTCTACAACAGGAGGTAGTTTTACTTTCTCAGTTGATAATAGTTGTTTAAATAATTTAGGTTATGCAAGTAATCCTGATAGTTGGAATGCCCTTAACTCTTGTGGTAATGGTAAGACTTATAGTGGTATTTATAACTACTTCAATATAGGTGCTTATAGTTCTTATCAGTCTCCACAAATTAGAGGCTTGATATGGGCAAATGGAGGATATGATGCTTCTGTTACTAGTTATTTAAGACCATGGAATAGTAAAGAAAGAGCAATTATGGGTGGTACTAAATATATTGCAAGTAAATATATTAATGCTAATCAAAATACTCTATATTATCAAAAGTTTAATGTATCACCTGATGCAGTTTACCCTATGTATACACATCAATATATGACTAATATAAGGGCTCATTCACAGGAAGCATATAGTATTTATAAAAGTTATAAGAATAATAATCTTTTAAATAATGCTTATGAATTTCTAATACCTGTTTATAATAATATGCCTAATGATAATGAAGTGATTTTACCTGATGATGATAATGAAGAAGAAATAGTTACAACTCCTGATATTGATGTAAATACTGGTGTTGTTGCATCTGGTTTTAAGATAGATGGAGATGTTATTTCTAATATTTCTTTTAATACTAATATAGATACTATTAATAGTAAGTTAAGTAGTATTAATGCTAATTTAAAAGTTACTAGTTACTTAGATAGATATGGAAATAAGGCTAGTGGTAATGTTGGCACTGGAGATACTTTAGTAATTAGTAATGGTTCTACTACTAAGTCTTATAGAGTTGTTATCTATGGTGATAATAATGGTGATGGTAAGACTAGTATTGTTGATTTATTAAGAGTTCAAAAAGATATTTTAGGAAGCAGTAATTTATCTACATATGATAGACGTGCTAGTGATACTAATAAAGATGGCAAAGTTGATGTAGTAGACTTATTAAGAGTTCAAAAACAAATACTTGGTAATAGTACAATAGAACAGGGGTGATTAACTTGAAAAAAATATTATTTATATTAGGACTTAGCTTCCTTTTCTTTTGCCCTCATGTAGTAGAGGCTGCCTCTATTTCTGTGGCGGGGACTACTGCAACTGGAACAGTTGGAGGCAATATTACAGTAGGGGTTACTATAAGTGAAAGTAGTGGTTTAGGAAGTTGGGAATTTAGTTTAGATTATGATAGTAATAAACTACAACTTTTAAGTGGTAATACCCATGTAGTTGGTTATGTCGATGGACAAGGTCAAACTAGTCAAAGCTATACTTATACTTTTAGAGTTAAAGGTACTGGTTCTACTACTATATCTGTAGTAAATACCTCTATCGCTTCATGGGATGAAGTAGTTACTAGTCCAACTGATAGTACAACTATTAATTTAATTAGTAGACAAGAAGTAGAGAAAAATTATAGTAGTGATAACAATCTTGCTAGTCTTGAAGTAGAAGGCCTTACTTTAAGTCCAGAATTTAATAAAAATACAACAAGTTATACAGTGGAAGCAGAAGCTGGAACTACTAATGTTACGGTTAATGCTAAAGCAAGTGATAGTAAAGCTAGTATAAGTGGTACAGGAGATGTAGAAGTTCATGAGGGTGCTAATACTATAAATGTTGTGGTAGAAGCAGAAAATGGTTCTACTAAAACTTATACAATAGTAGTTAATGTTAAAGAAAAAGATCCTATAAATGTAAAAGTTAATAAAGATAACTTAAGTGTCGTTAGAAAAACTGATGAGTTAACAGACTTAATTAAAGATTATTATGTAGATACAACTGTTAAAATTAATGATGAAGAAGTTCCTGCTTATAAAATAGAAGCCTTAGATATTACTTTAGTCGCTTTAAAAGATGAGAAAGGTAATATTAAGTTTTATATCTATGATGATGGAGAATATACTTTATATCAAGAGTTAGGTAGTGATTTACTTACTATTCATCTTTTAGATAATGGTAAAATTCCTCCTAACTATAAAAAATATACAGTTAATATAGATGGAGAAGAATATACAGTTTATAAACTAAATAAAAAGTCTAAATACTATTTAGTATATGGTGAGAATGTAGAAACAGGTAAAAAAGGATTATATTTATATGATAGTGTTGATAAGACTATACAAAGATATTATACTGAAGATGCAGATAGTTTAAAAGATGAGTTAACAATTAATTCTTATATAATAGTTGGTCTTACTTGTTTAATAGTTTTATTATTAATAATTTTCTTAATAGCTTTACATACTAAGAATAGTGATAAAAGAAGAAAAAGAAAAGAAATTAAAAAAAGATTAAAACAAGAAAAGAATGATTTTTTGAAAGATTAGGAGTGTAATTATGGAAGTTAAACATCATAGTAAAAAGTTAGGAATAATGATACTTATTGGTTTTTTATTAATTGTTATAGGAATTATATCCTATATTATTATAAATTATAATAGTGATCAAGCTGAAGTTAAGAAGAGAATGGAAACGGTTAGAGATTCTTATGAGGCTTTTAAAACAAATGTAGAATCTTTTAATAGTATTAGAGATAATATTTATACTAATGTTTTCACAGATGATATGTATTATCAAACTCTAAAAGATAATGATGCTAGTTTTAAAGAGTTATTTAATAATTATAAGGATAATTTAGATAAAATTGATAAAGATTATGATGATGTAAAAGATAAATGCATTAATGTTTTACATCCTGAAGCAGATGTTAATAATAAGTGTGAAGCGATTGTTTCTTCTTATGAAGAAGTTGTTAATACTTATATAAGTGATGTTAATAATTATAATAACTTAATCACTTCTTATAATAAATGGTTAAGTGATACTAATAGTAGTGATACTAAATTAGAGGAAATAAAGTTAGATAGAGACTATATAGATATAAATGGTGATAGAGAGTATAATGGTAAAAAAGATGTAGAACAAGAAATAAGTGATGAGGAAGAGGATAATACAGGAGTGGTACCTGATGAATAAGAATGACTTAGATAAGACAATTCTAATGCCTAGTATTGCTAGTGAAATAAAAAAAGAAAAAAGAAAAGAGAAGAAATTAGTTACAAAAATAATAATTGCTCTATTTATAATAGGAAGTTCTTTTTCTTTGTTTCTTTTTTATGGTCCAATTGATGGTTTTCGTAATTTTTGGATAACTTCAGCGATGACTTCTATGTCTCATCAATACTTGGCTACTTGGTTTTATAATGATGATGTTATTAATGAAGTACTATCTAATAATCACATAATTGAAGTAGATGAAAATACTAATCCTGATTTAATTAATTTTAAAGATTATGATTCTGATGCTAAGATTTATAAAAATGAATATGAAAAACAAATATTAACAAAGGACCCAGGTAACGATTTATATAAAGTTATTGAAGTTAGTGGTAGTGGTTATCAAGGTTATTTAGTAGCGATATATGATCCGTCAAGAGTTTCTATTGCGACAACTGCTTATCTTGGTAAAAGAGGAGAAGCGATTACAACGGTTGCAAAGAGGGAAAATGCTATAATTGCTATTAATGCTGGAGGCTTTTATGACCCTGATTGGAATAGTAATGGAGCCTTACCTCATGGAACAGTTATTAAAAATGGAAAGATTGTAAGCGACTATGAAGATGCTGCTATGGGTGGTGGCTTTGTAGGATTTACTAACGATAATAAACTAGTACTTGGTAAGATGAGTGCAGAAGAAGCACTTGCTATGGATATTAGAGATGCCATTGAGTTTGGACCTTTCTTAATAGTTAATGGTAAGAGTAGTTTTGTTAAAGGTAATGGTGGTTGGGGTATTGCACCTCGTACTGCTATTGGTCAAAGAGAAGATGGTATAGTATTATTCTTAGTAATTAATGGACGTCTTGCAACATCTATTGGTGCTGATATGGGCGATTTAACAGAGATAATGGAAAACTATGGTGCTGTTAATGCTGCTAATATGGATGGTGGAAGTTCTAGTGCTTTAGTTATCAATAATGAAATTATCAATACACCAGTTGCAGGTGGTGACAATGGTTTAAGAGATATACCAACATTTTGGATAGTTAAGTAAATTAACTATCCTTTATGCAGGAATGGCGGAATAGGTAGACGCACTATCTTGAGGGGGTAGTGATTAATTAATCGTGCGAGTTCAAATCTCGTTTCCTGCACCAAATTTATAATATATAATAATCTTTAAGCTTGAGGTGATTTAGATGATAGATAATGAAAAAATTAAAATAATGCTATATGAACAAAAATATGCAAAGGAAATGTCTGAAATTATATTAAGTAATTTATATACTATTAATATTAAAGACTATGGAAAAGAAACAATTGATAAAATAGCAAGACATTTTACAGAAGATGAAATAAAGAAAAATTTTCCTAATAGGGTTAAATGCTTTGTTGCCTTAAAAGATGGAAAAGTTGTAGGAACAGCAAGCATTGACAGAATTAAAGAGATGTATGGTGTTAAAATTGAAAACAATGAAAATAAATATATAATATTAACAGTTTTTATTAGTCTAGAAAATCAACATCAAGGAATTGGAAAAATGCTAATTCAAAAAATAGAAGAATATGCATCACAAATACAAGCTGTCGAATTATTAATTCCTGCTTCAATTTATGGGTGCGAGTTTTATAAAAAATTAGGTTATGGTTATTACGATGGAATAAAAGAACTTAATGAAGATGGAGAATATGTATTATCTAAACATATAATAAAGAAATAATTAATGTTAGTTTAGTAAAGTAGGTGATAAAAATGACTATACAAGAGCAATATATTGAATTACAAAAATGTAGAAAACAACAATCTTCTGATATTTTAAATAATAAAAAAAGAATTGCTTGGGAATATTTTAGAAGTCTTACTGATGTTAGTAATTTAGAAAAAAATTTAAGTTCTAACTTCATGTTATATTTTGCTCCCTTAAAGCAAATAAGAGGAACAAATATGGTTAGTTGGCAAGTTGGAGATAACAAAGAAATATATGTAGATGAATCGTTTGCAATAACTAATCCAGAATTAACTAATATTCAACTTCAACATGAAGTATTACATGGATTAACTTCATTTAAAGAAAATCAACAATACTTCTTTGGACATCGATATGATGGTTCTGGTAAATCAATTTATATGGGTTTAGATGAAGCATCTACCCAAATGTTTGCAGAAGATATGAGTGGTGTAAGACTAGATGAAAACACCGATTATTTATATACAATTAAAAATGTTATGAGAGTAATGAAGTCTATATTTAGTGCAGATACTATAGCAGAACAATTTTTAAATAATAGTAATAGATTTGAAGAACAATTTAATGAGGCAACAAGTTTTAAATTTGAACCTTTTGCTTTATTAATGAATGATGTTTATACTTTATCTAAAAGTTATCACTATAGTTCATTAACTCAAGAACAAATTCAAGAATTAACTGCTAAAAAAAATAAGTTATTTAGATTTACATCAAATTTAATTAATCAATTTGCACAAGATAATCCAACAATTATAGATAAGATTTGTGATGAATTAAATGATGAAAATATGCAGCAAAAATTAAATATAAGAAGAACAGAATTGTCTGATTCTAGTATTCATAGGAGGTAATTATGAAGCTATATGAAAGTAAAAATTGGAAAGTAGTATTTGTTAAATGGTGCCAAGAATTTCCTGGGGATTGTATTATATCATCAAAAAAGGAATCGTTAAGCGATTTAACAAATGAAGAATGGATAGAATTAGGTGAATTGGAAAAAGAATTAGAAAGAATTACTAAAAAATTATTTGATGCAACAATGTTTAATTTTGCTTGTTTAATGAATAATGCTTACAGAGATAAAGAAACTCCACATGTCCATTTTCATTTCATTCCTAGATATGACGGCAAAAGGATAATTTTGGGTAAAAAATATAAAGATAAACATTTTGGATATAATATGTGGAAATGGTCATTAAGTAAGTTTAAATGTCAAAAAGATATTTTTAGCAGAGAAGAAAAAGAACAAATATATAAAATGATGAAAGATGAGTGGAACTATTATAAATAAATATGTAAAAGTAATGTATTGAACAACAAGTGGAGCAAAAAGTGATTTTGAATACAAATTAAATAAAATAAATATTAGCAATAATTGGAATTCAAATGCAGATAATCCAAAAGATTTTGGATGATTTAATTACTGTGCTGAAGAATGTATTTTAAGATGGTTGCATAGAGTAGATACAATTTATGATGTAGAAATACCAGAAGATGCAGAAAATGTTAAATTGGAGGGTTCTACTGTAATTTATAGAGCTAACAAGATTATTATTAAGAATCTAAGAAAAGTTGATGATGAATTAGCACTTTATTTTTATCAGATATCTAAAATACCTGAAAAATCATATTATAAAGCTTTAGGCGTTGTAACTATAATGAATTATGAAAAGACGTCATATCAAATTTAAAGGATAAGGTTAACAAAAAAACATTGATTTAGTATTAGAAGAATGGAATAATTTTATTGAACATGGAGATAAAAATGACAGAAGTAATTTAAATGGGTTAGTAAAAGAGATTAATGATGAATTATATAAAATTAAATAATTAAAATAATCAGTGTTAATTTTATAAAATGTTGTGATTTATCAGGGAAAATGTTACAAAAATAGTATGTCAATTATCAGGAAAAATGTTACACCTTATTTTGAATAG
>CALVUY010000002.1 GCA_944363705.1 uncultured Bacilli bacterium
AAAATAAAAAAATCCTTATATCATAAGGACTTCGTGAAAGATGGGCATAAAATATTTATGGGCATAAAAGGCAGTTTTTATGCTTAAGGATAAAAACTGCCCCCCCCCAGGTAACAAATTGTAAACCTGAAGTTTTAGAAAAATGACGAATTAATTTACCCCAGAATTGACGATTTATTTTACCCTGAAAAATTAAATTAGCCATATTCATTCCTTCCTTTCTTTATCTTTGTTAACTTAATATTATCATGAAAAAGGGAAAGAGTGCAACTACTTTTATTTTAGGTTTACATATTTAACGATACTTTTCTAAAAATTCTTCTTTATATTCTAAGATTCTATCTTCTTTTATCGCTTCTCGTAATTCTTCTGTTAATCTAATTAAAAACCTAATATTATGAATAGATAAAAGTCTTCCTCCTAACATTTCTCCTGTATTAAGTAAATGTCTAATATAAGCTTTAGTATAGTGTTTACAAGAATAACAATCACAAGTATCTTCTATAGGGGTAAAATCTTCCTTATATTTAGCATTATTTAAATTAATTTTGCCATTTCTTGTAAAAGCTTGCCCATGTCTTGCAATTCTAGTAGGTAAGACACAATCAAATATATCTACACCTCTAATTACACCTTCAATTATGTCAATAGGTTCTCCTACACCCATTAAGTATCTTACTTTATCTTCTGGCAAATATGGAACAGAATAATCTATCGCTTTATACATATCTTCTTTACTTTCACCATCATTAGCGACTCCACCAATACTATAACCATCAAAATCTAACTTAACTGTTTCGATAGCAGAGTATTTTCTTAAGTCCTCATGAGCTCCACCTTGAACTATACCAAATAAAGACTGATTCTTATTACTATGAACAGCTTTACCTCTTTTAGCCCATCTAATAGTTCTTTCAACACTATTTTTTAAGTATTCATAATCTGCACTAGCAGGAGGGCATTCATCAAAACTCATTGCAATATCGCTATCCAGTTTATTTTGAATTTCAATAGACTTCTCAGGTGTTAGGAATAACTCTTTACCATCTATATGGCTTTTAAAATGTACTCCTTCTTCAGTTATATCTTTCTTCTTATTTTTAGCAAGTGAAAATACTTGAAAACCACCACTATCTGTAAGTATAGGTCCATCATAGTTCATAAACTTATGTAGTCCACCAGCTTTATTAACTATATCTTCTCCTGGTCTTAACCATAAATGATAAGTATTAGCAAGAACAATACCTGCTCCTGTTTCTTTAACCTCTTCAGGACTTAATCCCTTAACAGTTGCCTTTGTCCCTACAGGCATAAACATAGGTGTTTCTACTGTTCCATAATTAGTTTTAATAGTACCAAGTCTTGCTTTAGTATTTTTTTCAGTTTTAATTAAATTATATTCTATCTTCATAACTTCCTCCTATAGAAAAAGAAGTCTAACCTCTTCTTTTCTTTTGATATGTAAGTGGATCTTTAGCAAGCGTTTCGTTCATATTATTATTAATATCATAAACTACACCTGTTCCAACCAATGTATTATTATCTAAAGTAGATAAATATCTATAATCAAACATTTGATTATTTTTAAGTCCTATTATTTCTTGTCCTAAAGGACTAATCGCTTCTACATAATCCGTATTTAACTCAGTAGAAACAGCTTGATTAATAATCTCTACTCTTCTATTCTGAATCTGTCCATCTTCAAAAGTCATAATACTAACTTTACTACCAATGCCTATTGTATTATCAGATGGTGGTTCTACTATTTTACCTTCTCTAAGCATCTTATTAACAATACCTAATCTAGAATAAATAGCCCAAATACTAGAATAAACACTTTCTTCTTTTTCTATATTACTATTATCTATATCAATAATCTCACCTGTATAAGTAGTAGTTCTACATTTACCATTTTCTTTATATGAAAAATTTTCTTTAACATAATCTCCTTTATGTTTAACGAAAATTCTAGATGCTACTGTACTATTAGCATTAATCTCACTATGAACATCATACTCATCTTTATCAACAATTGTATACATCTTTGTTTTATTATTTTTATTTTTTAAAGTAATAATAGAACCTACCATTATTCTATCTTCATATTTTTTTAACTTTGCTAAAGAATTTCTTAATCTTTCCTGTTCTTCTTTTAATAACTTAAACTGACTTAATGTTATCTCATGTAGTTTGTTTAACTCTTTAGTATCATTTTTCATATAAGCTTTCTTTCTTATTATTTCATTTTTCTTAGAAATTCTAGCAGATTTAGGTCTAGACATTATAAAATGTATATCTTTATTAGATTTCTTTATGATTTTAACTATCTTACCCGTAATAGTAATAGCATCTTTTCTTCCTTCTAAATTAAACGTATAAGAAAACTCATCATCGATAGTTTTACCCCAAACTGCTTTACCTAAGTTACTATCATATGGCATATAACCTTTATCCTGATTAATATTAGCCCTTGTAAGTCCTATTGGATTTTCTACTAAAGTATAAGTTGCCTCTTCTTTTGAATCATCGTATAGGACTGTAAATTCTGTTCCATAATTAATAGTATTAGACTCTTTTAAATCAATAAACTCATTTTCTTCTAAAGCACTTTTATAAGATTGCAATTTAGCTCGTATATTACTATAACTACTTGATTCTAGAGTAGTATCTACATATTTTACAAATCCTAAATCCATCGTTGTTTTCTCAGCGTTTTTAAAGTATTCTTCATAGTCTTTCTTCTGCTCTTCTAAACGTTTTATCTCATCTCTTAAAGCTTTTACTTGTTCTGGTATTAATATCATATAAATTCCCCCTTTAATGACTAGATTATGATACCATAGAAAAGCTTATAAGTAAAGAATTATTTACTTCTTCTATTCTCATTTATATAGTCATAATTCTTTGCCTCTACAAATATTAATCTCTTTTTAGCATCCATTACCTTTTTTTGAAGTTCTAAAGACATTTCTTTTAGAGTTTTTTCTAGAAGGTAAGCTCTATATTTATTTTTAACTAATTGTCTAAACTTCTCTATTTCATTTAAGGCCTCATGATAGGCAGTACCTGTATCATCATCACTATTTAAATAGAAATTTACTAATTTTAAAAGTTTTAAATATTTTTTATAGACTTTGTTACTAATAAAGACTTTTTGTATATCTAGACTATATATAGATACTTTGTTATCGTGTGACTTAATAGTTAGCTCTTTTCCTAAAGTTAAATCTCCATTATAAGTAAAACTCTTTTCTATTATTAAATAATTATTCAACTGAATCATCTCCTTTTAATAAGTCAGGCCTATTTTTTTCTGTTAGTTTAATTTGTTGTTCCCTTCTCCATTTATCTATCTTGGCATGATCTCCATTAACTAAGACATCAGGAACACTTAAACCTTCATAAATTCTAGGTTTTGTATAGGTTGGATAGTCTAACAAATTATCAGAAAATGATTCGTTCTCATAACTTTCTTTTCTTATAACACCATCTATTAGTCTTGTAATAGAATCTATTAAGACCATACAAGGTATTTCTCCTCCTGTTAAGATATAGTCTCCTATAGATATTTCCATATCACAAATAGTTTTAATTCTCTCATCAAAACCTTCATAATGACCACAAATAATAATTAAATGTTTTTCTAAAGATAAATCTATTGCCATACTCTGTTTGTATAACTTTCCACTTGGTGTTAATAAGATTACTTTAGAATTATCACTTCTTAAGGCTTTAACAGCATCAAATATTGGTTGACACATTAAAACCATACCAGCTCCTCCCCCATAAGGAGTATCATCTACTTTTTTATGAGTATTGTTACTATAATCTCTAATATTATGAATATTAATTTCTACTAAATTATTACTAATTGCCCTTTTAATAATAGATTCATCAAACACACTATTAAACATATCAGGAAATAAAGTTAATACATCTATTTTCATGATTTCCTCCACTAATTAAACTATTCTTTTATCATCTACCAATACCCTAAAATCATCAATTGCATTATTATGTAATCCATACAAATATATTTAATCAAATTTACTGGTATTGTGAATATTTTTAACATTTACTTTGTTCAATATGTTGTGTTAAAACTTTTTGAGGTGATATTTTTATTTCCCATTGTTGCGGTCTTAATTTATGCATTTGTTTGCAAAATTCTATTTCAGACCAAATTCTATCTGTAGTTTCTTTATTACCATAAAATTCAAATAACATTTTATAAGTCCATTCATTTAATAATTCATATTTATCAAACGGTGGTAATGGATTTCCTTTAAAGTTTTCATTATCATTAACAATTCCCCATTCCCATTGTTCTAGATATTCATCATAGGTTTCATCATCATACCAAAAATCCATAATTAACTTTTGTTTTTCTTCTAATGTCCAATTAGGATTTCTTAAAATTTGATATCTAATATCAAATGGTCCCCACCCATGAACTTGGGTATCACTTAACATAGTAAATGCATAATTAAAATATTCATTTATTGCTTTTGCTCCAATTGGATTAATACATCTATCAATATCAATTGTAGTTGTAATATCATCTGTTATCCCTTGCTCATCCAATTTTTTGGAATATTCATCTCTTTGTTTTTTATATCTAGTTGTTCCAATTTTATTCATTGCTTCATCAACAGCAAAAGCTTTTTGTTCTTCTGTCAATTTTATATTGTGATTCCATAAACTCATTAACAAAAATGAATAACCACCGTTATGAGCGCCATCTATAACAAGTCTAGCTATATCTTTATTTGTATAAATAGACTTTATCAATTCATTATATGCAACATGATCTACATCCCTATAATCAATTAATATTGCTTCTGAAATAGCCAAACCATTTACAATATATCCACTATTACTTTTATTTCTTCTAATTTTAACTGCCTGTCTTAAAACTTCTGAATTACTTTTAATTTGAGTCCATATAACATTTGCATCTCCAATTCTTGGTAATCCATATTTAGCAATAGATAGTTCTTTATCTATTTTTTCAATATTTAACATTTTAAACCCTCCTCTTTGTAATTGTATATTATAATACATTTTTTTAAATTGAAATATTATTTAGTGTTTTTTAAAGATTATTATATACATTAACTTCCAATTTACAAATATATTTTCTAAATTGCCAAAATAAAATCATTTTGAACATCTACTACCAATAATAATTTTTTCATAACTTCCTCCTATAGAAGTTTAACTATAACTTCTTTTTTATTACTATCTATTTTTACAAACTCTTTATGATAAGGAACTAATACTTCATTGTTATTTATTAATAATCTAAGTATCTTATAATTATTACCAGTCTCTTCAATATCAATAATCTTACCTTCTATATTATCAGTAGTTTTAACTTTATAAGTTATAAGTTCACTATCTAAGACATCTTCATTATTAAGATTTATCTCATTCTTAGATTTATATACTTTCTTACCCTTCAAGAATAATACTTCATTTATATTAGTAAACCCTAGAAAAGTAACCATATCATAATCTTTATGAACTCTATAACTAGTTATCTCATAAGATTTATCATCTATAATTAAATTACTTCCTATTTTAAATATCTCATCTCTTTGTTTAGTAGTTAAGTTATCTTTAATCCTAAGTTCTCCTTTAATACCATGGGTATTAACTATTTTACCTATTATATATAATTTATTCATTAGATTCATCCATTTCATAAAGAATTATAGAAGTAGCGACTCCTACATTAAGGCTTTCTACTACATCATTCATGGGTATATAGATAAATTTATCACTTTGTTCTAAATACTTAGGATTAACACCATTACCTTCATTACCTATTATAAGGGCAAAGGTTTCTTTTTCTTCTTGAGATAAGTTCTTTACTTCTTCACCATACTTAACATTAGTTGCAAGTACAGGTATTTTTAATTTCTTTAATATAGGAATTAATTTATCTATTGAATAGAAGACTATTGGTACATGAAAAATCATACCTTGAGTCGCTCTTACTACTTTAGGAGAATAAACATCTACAGTATTATCTCCTATTACGATAGTATCTATATTGAAAGCAACTGCACTTCTAATAATAGTACCCATATTACCAGGATCTTGTATTTCATCTAATATTAGTATTCTCTTACCTATTGTTGTATCTATTATCTTCTCGCATAACCCTATCATCTTAGGAGGAGATGATAAACTACTTATTTTCTTTAAGACTTCTCTACTTACTTCAATCTGTTCTACATCTAGTGGTAATACCTCTCCTTCTTCTAATAGGATTTCTTTCAAAACACCAGCTTTATATGCTTCTAATACTAAATGTTCTCCTTCTACTATAAACTCATTATTAATATCACGATACTTTTTCTTCTGTAATTTATAATAGTACTTAACTTTCTCATTATCTAAACTAGTTATAACCATACTACTCCTCTTCTCCATATTTATTAGTTAATTTTCTCCACTTCTTATAATCAGGACAGTTCTCTTCTACAATAGCCCAAAACTTCTTAGAATGATTCGCTTCTATTAAGTGACTTAACTCATGATAAATAACATAATCAAGACAACCTATATCTTTAGTAATTAATTCTGTGTTTAATGTAATAACATGAGTCTTAACATTACATACTCCCCATCTAGTAGTCATCTTCCTAAGTCTTAATTTAGGATGAGGAATACTTCTAGTAAAGTTATTATAACACATTTCTAGATGTTTACTAAAAATACCTAAAGCTTGTTTCTTCTTCCATTTATCTAAATCAAAGTCTCTTTTAATAAAAACTTTATTTTCACCTAATTTAAAGTCACAAAACTCTGTATATATAATATCATATTTTTTACCTAAATAGTAAAATTCACTATTAAATTTTATTTTTTCTTTAACTTTCTTAATCATTTTTCTAATAGAATCTAAATTTTCTTCTACTACACTCATTATCTTTTTATTAGAAGTTAAAGTATTACAAGTAACATAAATAGTTAAATCATCTTTAACTCTAATATAAATATTTTTAGTAGTACTTTTCTTAACTATCTCTAAATTGTAAGTTTCATTATCTATATTTAAAGTCATAAAATCATCCCTCTTGATAAAATTAATTATTTATGATACTATGAATATGTAAAGAGAATTTACATATTATAAAAAAGAGGAATACCTAGTTTGCAGTTAGGTGTTACCTCAAATTGTGTTTTTCAAGTTAACACCCTAATTACAAAGATGTAATTGGGTGTTTCTCTTAGTTGTATATAATTAAAAGAATAATAATCACTATTAACATAGTTATTAAAAAATCCTTTTTTGTCATAAGCAAGTCCCCTTTCTACCCCCTGAAATCAAGAAGTGAAAAGAGGCAAAACACCCATTACTAAGTATTCCTAGGTAAATAATAACACAAATGTATCTGTTAATCAATCGAACAAGATACATTTTTATTTTAAAATTTTACGTTTTGAATAAGTTTTCATCTTATCTACATATTCATCTAAACATAAAGAAGAAATGTCAATTATCTCATCTTCATTTTTAAACTTTAAAATTAATTTATACTGTTTGAATATATTATCAAGCAATTTGCAATAAGTATCAAAATTGTCGCGTCCTAAATTTTTATATAGTGGAGAAATTCTATTAGTAATAGCGCAATAATCTATCAATTGCCTATAAGTATCTAAAAGAGGTTTAATTAAAGGAATAAATACTTCATAAATACATTGAGGTATTTCTTTATTACTATTCTCTTCATAATCAAATATATAAATATTATCTTCTCTTAGTTTCGATAAAAGTTTAAAAGCCTTTTCTTCTGTTCTTATTTCATTAAAAAAGCAATATTTATTATAGCAATTTTCACTTACATGAATTAGTTCGTGAATTAAAGCCTCATCTAGAATATTAGAAAAAGGGAACTTTAATAAAGGAAATATCAAAATACTTTTCCAGTTATTATGATTAGTCTTTATTGTTTGTACTTGTGAAAAAGCATTTAAAAACAACATTGATGTAGCAATCTCTTCTATAGATATTAAGGAAGAATTATTAGTATGCTCTAATCTTTGAATAACTTTCTTTCCAAAAATACTACAACAAGTGGTTAAATAATTTATTTGTTTTTCTATTTTATTTTTATAATCTAAATAGTTTTGTACTTCATTCACATCAACTGCGGAGTTTAATCCAATACTTTTGCAATTATCTAAATATTCTTGCCTTTTATTTCTTATTGTATTTTTATCAGCTTCACTTATATTAGAATCTAATAAAAGAGCTTCGCTTTCTTTTGAAAAGCTATCTAAGTTAAGATTTAAAATTTCATCTTTATAGTTTTCAAAATAAGAATCACTTATATTAAAAAATTCTTTTATATAAGGATAATATATTTTCTTATTAACGGATTTATTAGCAGTTTGCGATGTAAATTTATAATCCTTACTTAAAAAATAGTACTTTATCAAGTTTTTAATATTAGGATTAAACTTTTTTACAAACTGATAAGTTACATCTGGAGTTGAATCAAAGAAGTAGAAAGCATCTTTAATTCTAGTAGCAATTAAGTCTTTAAAACTATGATGATAGGAACTAGCAATTAAATCTATTAGATAATCTTGATATTCTAAAAATCTCTTGTTAGGGTTTAATAATCTATCTAAGTCTTTCATTATTTACGATACTCAAAATAAAAGTCTAATATTCTAACCATATCCCCATCAGTTGCACCCATCTTCTCAAGTTCTTCATCAATACCCATTTTTCTTAGCTTATTACTAAATCTTTTAATACCTTCATCAGTGAACTTAGTCATTTTAAATAACTTCTCTACTTTTTCTCCCTTAATTACAAAGTCTTCCCCTTCTTTTTCTATAGTAAATGGTTTTTCTTCTTTAAATTTATATAAGACGTGAGACTCAAAAGCATCATCTTCATAAAGATTTTCTTCTTTTATAGTATCTAATAAGTCACTTAAGTAATCTACTACTTCACTAAGTCCAGAACTTGTTAAGGCAGTTACTTCAAATATTTTCTTATCTTTTACTTTTTCTTTAAATTTATCAAGGTTATCAATACTACCTTCAATATCCATTTTATTTGCAATTATTACCATAGGTTTAGTAAGTAGTTTTTTATTAAATTCTTCAAGTTCTTTATTTATTAAAAGATAATCTTCATAAGGATCTCTTCCTTCAGTACCAGCCATATCAATAACATGTAATATTACTCTAGTACGCTCTATATGTCTTAAGAATCTATCACCTAATCCTTCTCCTTTACTTGCACCTTCTATTAATCCTGGAAGATCTGCCATAACAAATGTTTTACCGTTAGTTGCACGTACTACTCCAAGATTAGGTTTTAGCGTTGTAAAGTGATACTCTGCAATCTTAGGTTTAGCTTTACTTACTTTAGAGATAATAGTACTCTTACCAACACTAGGAAGACCAACAAGACCAACATCGGCAAGAAGTTTAAGTTCTACTTTAATAGTTCTCTCTTCTCCTGGTTCACCATTTTCGGAGAAGTTTGGAGCGGTATTAGTCTGGGTCTTAAAGGCAGTATTACCACGTCCACCTCTACCACCTTTTGCAATAATAGCAGAATCATTTTTACCTTTTAAATCGGCAAGAATAAGGCCTGTATCTAAATCTGTTACAACTGTTCCTTGAGGCACTTTAACTACTAAAGGTTCAGCACCTTTACCATGTTGATTCTTTCCTTTACCATTTTCACCTTTCCTACCTTTAATTTCTTTTTGATAACGTAAATCAAGTAAGGTATGAAGTCCTTCATCTACTTTAAAGATAATATCAGAACCATGTCCTCCATTACCGCCATAAGGTCCTCCCATAGGAATATATTTTTCACGACGAAAAGCAGTACAACCATCTCCACCACTTCCAGCGATTACTTTAAGTGTTACTTCATCTACAAACATATTAACACACTCCCCTCAAAACTTTCCTATATTATATCACAGAGAAAAGAAAAAAAGAAAGAGATTTTCTTCCTATTCACTTACTGGATAAACAGAAGCTTGTTTCTTATCTCTTCCTTTACGTTCGAACTTAACAATTCCATCTACTGTTGCATATAATGTATCATCATTACCACGTTTAACATTAACACCTGGGAATATCTTAGTTCCTCTTTGACGATAAATAATACTACCAGCAGTTATATATTCTCCATCAGCAGCTTTCGCTCCTAATCTACGTCCAATAGAGTCACGTCCATTAGATGTAGAACTTTGTCCTTTTTTATGAGCGAATAACTGAATATTTAACTCTAAAAATTTCACTATAGTCCCTCCTTACTGTATTTCAATATTTTCTTTATATTTTAATGATAATTCTTTTAGTAGTCTTAACATATTTTTAAGTAGAGATTGAGTTACTCTATCATTACTTAAAACTTTAATAGTTAAACCTTTACTACTAGCAAGATAAGTAATAGTACTTTTATCAATAGTAAGAATACCATTTATTGTTGTAGTAACAATAGAACTAACAGCACTACAAACTATATCTTTACCATATTCATCATACATAGCATGACCTAATATACTTATCTTTTTAAAATAACCTTTTTCTTTTTCTACTTTTACTCTAATCATAATTAACCATTAATCTTAGTAATTTTAATTTTAGTATATGGTTGTCTATGTCCCTGAGTTTTACGGTTACTTCTAGATTTGTTCTTATACTTAAAAATACGTATTTTCTTAGCTTTACCATTTTTTAAGACTGTACCTTCTACAGTGACATTAGATAAATAAGGGGAACCAACTTTAGAATCAAGCATTAAAACCTCTCCAAAAGTAACAACATCATTAGTATTAGCATTTAATTTTTCTACGAAGATTTCATCTCCTTCACTAACACGATATTGTTTTCCACCAACTTTAATTACTGCGTACATTTTTTAACCTCCTTTTTTAAACTAAAGACTCGCTCTTAAGGTATTACTCTCTATTAGCAATTTCTACCTCTTCAATGCGGTTTACAGCTTACACTCAAATAAGAGGTATAACAAGCTACAAACAATATGATTTTAGCATAAAAACAACTTTACGTCAAATACTTTTGATATTTTATTCATTTAAATATGGTAATAACTCTCTTGTAATAACAACATATCCTAAACTATTTAAATGTAATCCATCTTCAGTATACTTTTCTTTTAAATTACCTTCTTCATCTATTAAATCATCATATAAATTAATATAATTACAACTCTCACCATCACAGTAATTAGATAATTTTTTATTTAAATCTCTAATCTTCTTATTAGTTCTATTATTAACAGTATTATTTTCTAAAGTAGAGTTTACAGGATAAACACTTTCTACATATATAGTTGATTCACTTCTATTTTCTCTTATCTCTCTTATTATTTTTTTAATATTATTAAAAGTAGTATCAACAATATCTTCACTAGTCAAATCTAAATCATTAGTACCTATTAAAAGAAATACTTTAGTAGGATTATATTGATAAACTCTAGTTTCCATATCGTTTAAGATATCTGTCGTCTTATTACCAGAAATTCCACTATTTACAACTGGCAAGTTATCATAATACTCTTCTAAAGGATAAAAATCTGTAATAGAATCTCCTAAAAATAAGAAATTATCATCAGGATTCACCTTTACTTCATAAGGATTAGTAAAAGTATTATTTTCTTTAATTAACAAAGATATACCCATAGTTATGATAATTATAAGCATAATAACTATAGTTATAAGATAATATTTATGCAATTTTATCTTTTCTTTAATAATATTTATATTCATAATAGCCCCCTGTTTAGTTATTTTAATTCTTCTTAACTAAAAAATGATAAATAATTACTACTAGTATATTAATAAAAAATTTAGAAAGAATAACATCAATGTGTAAATTATCTACAAGTAGTAATAAAGATAATCCTTCTATTAAATAAAAGCATATAATAGATGTTATTATATTAGAAAGTTTCTTTGTTTTAAATAAAGCCATAAATAAGCAAGATAAAACATAGGTAATAGTAAAGTTTAAATAGATGTTCATACCTGTAAGATTTAATAGGTAAAAGATAAATAGATTAAGTAATGCTGTTAAAATAACAAACTTATCACGATTAAACCAACTAATATGATTAGAATCTTCTATATAATTAGTAATTAGTTCTTTAAAGTTTTCATTATTACTATTAAACTCTTTAGGTTTAAATGTTTTACTTTTAATTAGCATTTTATCTAACTTAGTTAAATCTTTTAAAGGTATAATATAACCTAATCTACCAAATTCTTCTATTATTTGTTTTTGATGATCATTAGTATGCTCATTATATTTAGAAAGTCTTGGCGTTGCAATTACTTTTTTATGATGTTTTAAAGCAGTTAGAATGCTCCCTACTCCACCATGAGTAATGATAAGTGAAGCCTCATCCATAAGCTCTTCTAATCTATCATTTGATACACTTTTAAATATCTCCATGTTATCACTTTTATATTTTGTATAACCTGCTTGAACCAATACTTTATCTTTAATATTACCTTTTTCTATTTCTTTATCTATCGCTTTTAATAATCTTTCAAAACTTTTATCTTGCGTACCTAGAGTTACTAAAATCATTAGAAACACCACCCTCCATATGTTGCTTTAGGATATAGTTTCAACATAGGACGCCACTGAACGATAAAAAGATTAGCGATATGGAACTTATAGAAAAGTGTACCTGTAATAGTTTTAGTTTTAATATTAGCGAACGATTCTATATAGATTATTTTACTACCAAAGATTCTTCCGATACAACACATTGGTCCTGCCGTATGAGCACCTGTTGTAATGATATAATCAGGTTGATATTTAAAATATAGAAAAAGACTAATAAAACAATTAGCAAGTAATTTAAAGGGATATGTTAATTTATGGTCTTTAGTACCATATAAAAGAAAGTTAGTATTTTTATATTTTCTTTTTAATTTATTATTCGCTTTAGTCTTCTCTGTTATTAGAGAATAATCATAGTTTTTTATAATACTATCAAGTTGCAAAAGTTCAGTTAAATGTCCTCCTGTACTTGATATAAACATTACTTTCTTCTTCATTCTATCACTTTCTTTCAATTATTTTTTCCCAATATGTACATATATTATCACTTAGATATCCTTTTACCTTACGTCTTCCATTTTTGCCTAATTCTTTACGAATATTAATATCTTTTGTTAAATCTAGTATTTTCTTTTCCATTGCGTTAAAATTACGATGTTTTATTAAGTAACCATCACGTCCTGAAGTTATTACTTCTTTAGCACCTTCAGCAGAATCAAAAGCAATACAAGGTAGACCATTACTCATCGCTTCAAGTAAAACTATACCAAAGCTTTCTGTATAACTTGTCATAACATAGATACTAGCTTTGTGCATTAATTTCTCTATTTCTTTACTATTCTTAAATCCATGAAGAGTAACATCAGCTTCTAAATTATTATCTTTAATAAATTTCTCTAATTTTCTTCTTTCACTTCCATCTCCTACAATATCTAAATGCCATTTACATTTTTTATTTTTTAAATCTAAATATATTTTTAAAAGATCTAAATATCCTTTTTCAGGAGATAATCTTCCTACAGAAATTAAATGTTCAGAAGTTAAAGGACTTTTAGTTTTGGGGATATTTTCTAAAGCATTAGGAATGTATATTGTATGGCATTTACTATTAGCTAATTTTTTCTTATAAAATTTTTTTAAATCTTTCGATACTAAAACAAAATAATCAAGATTTTTAACACTTCTAATAACATCTGTTGCATATTTCATATCATTATGATGATGATTATGTTCCCAACCTATTTTTAATGTTTCATCACGCCCGTATTCACTTAATAGTTCATTTAAGAAAACACGAGTTGATATGATAACGTCAGCTTTAGTATTTTTTATATAATCTATCATTTCTTTTCTTCTTTTATATAATATTTTTAAGCTTTTCAAAGACTCTTTTCCTAATTTTATTAATTTTAAATTATGTAAAGCTTCTTTCCATTCTTTTCTGTTAGGATTTAATCTTGATGGTAATAAATAAGTTACTCTAATGTTTTCGTTTATATCAAAAACTGGTTTTTCATATAATTTATAGATAGATACTATTTCAATTTCATACTTATTAGTTTTGGCTAAAGAATTTGCAAGTGATGTAATAGCTTTTTCTACCCCACCATATCCAAGATGCAATGATAATATTGCTATTTTCTTTTTCAAATGAATCACCTCCGTGCGTTTTAGCTAAAATTAGTATATATTAATTTGCAAAAAAAGAAAAGAGCTTACGCTCTAAAAATTCTTATCTCTTAAGAATGGAGGAAAATCATAATCCGTATCATCTAATAATTCTCCGTCATCATCATCATTATCATCATTAGATTGTGGTACTGTAGCAACATAGGAAATCTCATCACGACTTCTTCTATTAGAAGTGGCCATATTAGAGAAAACAGGTTGTTTTGTTTCTTCATCGTCATGTTTATTAAATCCTGTAGCAATTACAGTAACTATTACTTCATCAGATAAGTTTTCATTAATAACAGAACCAAAGATGGTATTAATGTCATTACCTGATGCTGCTCTTACAACTTCTGCTGCTTGTTCTGCTTCAAATAGTGTTAAGTTAACACCACCAGTTATATTGATAATAGCATCTGTTGCTCCAGTTATACTAGTTTCAAGTAATGGGCTAGAAACAGCTTGTTTAGCAGCTTCAAGAGCTCTATCTTCACCCATTCCTATACCAATACCTATAATAGCACGACCTGAATCTTTCATAACTGATTGTACATCAGCAAAGTCTAAGTTAACAAGTCCAACTACAGCTATTAAATCTGATATTGATTGAACACCACGTCTAAGAACATTATCAACTTCTTTAAAGGCTTCTAACATTGGTGTTGTTTTATCAATGATTTCTCTTAATCTATCGTTAGGTATAACGATTAGGGTATCTACATGTTTTTCAAGCTCTGCTAAACCTTTTAATGCATTATCCATTCTCTTTTTACCTTCAAAAGTAAATGGCTTAGTAACAATTGCAACTGTTAAAGCACCAAGAGCCTGAGCAATTTCAGCAACTACAGGAGCTGCTCCTGTTCCTGTTCCTCCACCCATTCCACATGTAATAAATACCATATCTGCTCCAGTTAGGGCATCTTCTATTTCTTTTTTAGATTCTAGGGCAGCTTCTCTACCAATATCTGGGCGAGACCCTGCTCCAAGTCCATCAGTAAGATTTGCTCCTAATTGAATTTTAACATCAGCTTTAGAGTTATTTAATACTTGTAAATCAGTGTTAGCAACAATAAATTCTACTCCTTTAACTCCTGATTCTACCATTCTATTGACAGCATTACCGCCGCCGCCTCCACAGCCGATTACTTTTATCTTAGCTAATTGATCCATTTCTAGTCCATTTCCCATGATTGTTCCTCCTTAATTAGTTAAAAGTGACCAAAAAATTTATTTGTCATAGTATCATTAATTGTATTTTTCTTTTTAGGTGATACAAAATTATCTATTTCATCATCATCAAACATATTTATATTTTTCTCTTTTAATATACATTTTCTATCAAAATATTTACAACTGCCGAAGGCACTTGAGTATTTATTATGTCTTGCACCAATAACAGACATATTAAAGCAACCAGATACACTACCCAAATTTTCTTCAACTATGTAGTTAAAACCTGCAAGTTCGCTAATACCACCTACTACAATTATATAACTAATTTCTCTTTTTGTTAAGCGATTTATTTCATTTTTTGCAAGTTTTAGTATTTCTTTTATACGTGATTCGATTACTTCAGATATTTGAGTTTGATTTATAGTTAACTTTTTGTTTTCTTTATTAATGATTGTAATATCATCATTTCTATCGGCATATCTAGAAGTTGAAAGAGCAAAGGTTTCTTTTAATTTCCTAGCTTCTTTTAAATCTACTTTGTATATGAAAGCTATATCTTTATCAACACTACTACTGCCTACAGGTATATATGAATTTTTTATCATTATGCCTTTATTAAATATACCAATGCTAGTGATATCTGCCCCTATATTAATAATAGAACCCATTTTACGATCTAATTCTTTTGTTGCAACTGTATAATAGTCTGCTTGAGTATTATAAATTATATCTGTTATATTAATACCAATACTTCTAACTATATTTATAAATGGATATATTTCTTCTTTAGGTGATGTAGCAACTACTGCTTTTAAGAAAAGTTTTTCTCCAACTTCTTCTAGAGGGTTTATAACACTTGCTTCTTCGTCTACTGTAAAAGATATTGGAAGGCAACTAACAAGTTCTCTTGTGTCATCATAAGTATCTTCTACTGTATCTTTTATAACTGCATCTATATCTTTACCTCTAACTTTTTCACCTCTTATATTAACAAGGCCACTTTCTATAGTCATACTAGCTCTATTGGCAGGTAAAGTTAGTATTACTTCTCTTATTTTCATACCTAGTTTTTCTTCTGTTAATTTAATAGCATTTAATAGAGAATTTTTTAATTTTTTATCATCATAAATTGTATTTTTCTTTAGGCCTAATGTTTTAACAGAGGTAGATGCTAAAACATGGTAATTATTATCATTAGCATTTACTACTATTACTTTAATCTCACCGTTTCCTATATCAAGGCCTGTATAGATATGATTCATGAGTTAACATCACTACCTTCCTGATTAATACACTTACTTACCTTATGAATTAATTATACATAATTAATCAATATTTAACAAGAGCAAAAATAATGAATAATTTGTTAAAACAAAATATAAAGTTCTCAATATTATAATAATGAGAACCTATGATTTTATATTGACTTAATTCATTGAAAATTGAAAGGGGTCTGATTTAGTTCCTGTTCCTCCAGTTATTATGACGTTAGATTTTAAGTTTAAAGCAGGTTTAATAGAACTAACATCAGTGTGAGCATTTTGCTCAATGCCATTATTGCTATCAATACTATACAAGTACCAATTACCACCAAATGGCGTTAGTGTTTTATACCTTCCATTTAAACCAAGATTATATGAACCTCCAATGTCCATTTGCCTTTTAAATTGTCCTGTCATTAATTCTCCATATCTTAATAAACCAACTTTTGCTGTAGTTGTAGATGAAGTTAAATTTGTACTAGATGTATCTGTATATTTAGCTAGTTTATAACTTGCATTAGTACTTACTATCCCTAAATACCAAGTAGTATTATCTTCTATCATATTACTATAGTTTTCTCCTATATAATCTGTTAAATATTCTCCATTTAAAAATGTTCCCATCGTTGTTGATAGAGAATAATTTGTATTTCTATTACTATCGAAAACAATATTCTTAAATATTCCATTTTCTTTTAAAGGTTCTGCACTAGTTATTTTAGTTAATCCTTCTGTCTCATGACTTACTATTCTATATAAGTTATTATAACCTATTCCAAATCTTATATATTCTCCACTATATCTTGTATTTAGTTTTACCCCTTCTAAATTACTATCATTATCTCCCATTAACCTATATGGATCTTCTTCTGTTCCACTACCTGATACTATTTTTATTTCAGATTTTAAATTTATTGATGGCCGAATACCAGCACTCATTTTTCTTACAAATGTAGGTACTTGATTACCTATATTGCCATTAGCATCGACATAACGCACATTAGAATCGCTATATGGTGTTAAGAGCCACCAGCCAAGCCCATTATTTAAGTAGCCAGCTCTTCCTCCATCATTACTAGATTGATATTCATATACGTTAAGTAAACCCACAGCATTGCTTACAGTTGTTGTTCCATCAAGTCTTGTTATTTCACCTAAAGCTCTATTATCCATTGTTGCATCCCATACACTATCTGTTACTATAAAGTTTTTATAATCTCTTAAATTACCAAGGAATCCATCTTCTGTAGTATCATTTAACCAATCTTCCATATAGCTTCCTCCTTTAATTATTACACACAAAAAAGAATAGAATAACTTTCTTACTCTATTCTTCTTACACTATGAAAGAAAGTAGTTTTATTACTTAGTTTATTATAAAATTGCCCCCTCAAGTAACATATTGTAAACATAATTTTCTCATTTTTTTACCTTCTTTCTAATATTTGTTAATATAATATTATCAAATTAAACATAGAAAAACAATAACTTAAGTTAGATTGATACCTTTTAAAATTTAGGACTTAATGTTAAAGTTATTTCCATATTATCTGTTATAGTAGTCCCTGCCCCAATACTTTGACTTGTTACATAACCATTACCTTCCAATTTAACACTAATACCCAATATTCTTAATAAGTCTTCTGCTTGTTTACTAGATAAACCTGTTACATCAGGAACTGTTAAATTACTATCATTAGTGATAAGAAAAACCTTTGTCCCTGCTGTTACTTTATCTCCCTTAGAAGGATATTGCTTAGTTACTTTATTACCATTACCTATAACTGTTACATTCATTCCCATACTTTCTAATTCTGTCTTAGATGAAGTTATATCTTTGTTTTTATAAGATGTTAAACTATATTCAGTTAATTCTTCTTCACTCGTAGTATCAGGATCTGTTCCATAGTATTTACTTATATTAACAACTATATCTTTAATAGCTTTCCAAATTACTTTTTGATTACCGCCATCAGGTCTTTTAACTGAAGCATAGATTATAACTTTAGGATCATCATTAGGATAAATTCCTGCAAATGATGAAATAATATCAGAAGCTCCTGTTAAGTAACCTCCTCCATTTTCATCAGCGATTTGTGCTGTACCAGTCTTACCTATTAAATTATATCCATCAAGACGATATCCAGCACCTGTCATACCAGGAGTATTAACAGTATCCCACATTAACTGTCTAATCTTATTAACAGTAGTTTCACTTGCAACAGTATCTACTTCTGTTCTTTCTCCTTTATAAACAGTTTCTCCAGTATCAGGATCTACTATTTTTTCAACTAAATAAGGTTTTAACATAACTCCCCCATTAGTAAGAGAAGTCAAAGCTTGAATATTTTGAATAGGTGTTGTTGTAATACCTTGTCCAAATCCAGCATTAAATATCTCTGTTTCATATTTAAAGTCTAGTTCACCTGTCGCTTCATTAGGAAGTTCAATACCTGTTTTTTTACTAAATCCTAGTTTTTTAAAGTAACTTCTAAGAATATCTGCAGATAAATGACGATCTATTAGATTAATAACACCAACGTTGCTTGATAAAGCGAATCCTTTATCAAAAGTAATATCTCCCCAACCTGCTCTATTATGATCTCCTATTTCAGTTCCATCACTTGTTACATAAACACCAGAGTGATATATTTCATTACCATCATAAACACCTTGTTCCATTGCCGCCATATAAGTAAATATCTTCATAGTAGATCCTGGTTCATAAGGACTAGAAACATTCATATCTAAGTAATTAGTAATATCTCTTTTATTAGGATCAAATGAAGGAGATGTACTAGATGCTAGTATTGCTCCTGTCTTAGCATCTGCTATCATGATTGTAAACCATTCATAATTATAGTTAGCTTCTGCTTCACTTAAAGCTTGTTCTACAAAGAACTGAATACTACTATTAAGAGTTAAATATATATCTTTACCATCACTAGCTTCTTTACTTATCTCATTAGTACCTGCTATTTTAAACCCTCGTAAATCTTTTTGATAAGTAGTATAACCATCTTCTCCTTTTAAAGTACTATCATAATACTTTTCAATACCCATCTCCCCAGTCATAGTAGTCTCTTCTTCTCCATCATCATTAGTAGTAACTTCTTCTTTAGCATAACCTAGGATATAGGAAGCAAAGTCTCCTTTAGGATAATATCTTTTAAAACTTTCTATAAAGTCTATTCCTGGTAAATTTAAAGCTTCTATCTTCTCTTTAGTAAGTTCTGTAAGTCCTTTACCAGCATTACCAAATTCTGTTTGATAAACACCTTCTTTGCTAAGATATTTAAGTATTTCTTCTTCACTAACACCAAGAATAGGTGCTAGTTCTCTAGCAGTTTTTTCTTTATCTACTACATGTTGTGGATTATCTTCATCTGTAGTCCTAGATGGAGAAAGGTAAGCGATTAACTTGTATGAAGAAACATTTTGTGCTAAAGCTTCTCCATCACTACTATAAATATTACCACGTTCTGCTTTTATAATATCTGTTTTTGTAGTTCGCCTTCTTGCTAAAGCTTGTAAATTTGTATCATCTACTTCCTCTGCTAAAGCAAGTTGAGTTACTCTAGCAATCATTAGAGCAAACAAAAAAAGAGAAGTAATTATTAAAAGTTTACTATATTTTATATTATTTTTCCTTCTCTTTTTTCTTTTCAAGTTTACCACTTCCTATTATTCATCGATATTTTTAATGTTATCATTATTATAACTTAATCCTTGTTCTTTGGCAACTTCTTCTATTTTATCTAATGATGCTAACTCATTTATTTTCATAGATAAACTTTCATTTGTTTTAGTTTGTTCACTTATTTCTTTTTTAGTTTTCTCAACTTCAAAGTTTATTTTAGACAAAGTTGCTTTAGAAAATACTATTGTTAGAGGTGCACTAATCGCTAATACTAATGCAAATGTATAAATAAGACGTTCAAACTTACTCATTTTAACTCTTTTTACTACTTTTCTCTTAGCCATAAGTATCCCTCCTATTTTATTCTTTCTATTACTCTAAGCGTTGCAGAATGAGCTCTATTATTTAAAGCTAACTCTTCACTGCTTGCTTTTATTCCTTTTTTAGTAATTAGTTTAAAGTCTGGTAGTTTATCTATAGGTATATTAGGTAATCCTTTAGATAAAGGATCTATCTCACACATTTCATTAAACTTTTTCTTAACTATTTTATCTTCTAGAGAATGAAATGTTATAATAGCAATTCTTCCATTAATATTTAACATAGATAAACTATCATCAAGAGATTTCTTTAAGACGTTTAACTCATCATTAACTTCTATTCTTAACGCTTGAAATATTTGTTTAGCAGGATGTTTCTTTATTCTTTCTTTATAAGGAACAGCACTTTTAATAATATCTACTAGTTCAAAAGTAGTTTCGATTTTCTTAGTCTCTCTATACTTAACAATATTTCTAGCGATAGATCCCGAAAACTTACTTTCACCATAGTCTTTAAAGATTCTCTTTAACTCATCATAACTATAAGTATTAACTATTAATTTAGCATTTAACTTATTATCTTTATCCATCCTCATATCAAGGGGAGCATCAAATCTATAAGAGAAGCCACGATAGTCTTCGTCTAGTTGAGGACTTGATACTCCAAGATCATAAAGGATAGCATCTACTTTTTCTATGCCTAGTTCTTTTAATTTATTTTTAGCATAGACAAAGTTAGAATCAATTATTTGGAAGTTATCACCAATAGTAGAAAGTTTATCTTTACTATAGGCAAGTGCTTCCTCGTCTTGGTCAAAGGCGAATAGATACCCATTTTTAATTCTTTTTAAAATTTGACTACTATGTCCTGCAAAGCCTAAAGTCATATCAACAGCGATACTGTTATCTTTTAGATTTAAGGATTCTATTGTTTCATTAAGTAATACTGATTCATGCATTATATCTTCTCCTCAAATAAGTTTTCAGCAATATCGGACATTTCATCATTACAAGAACTCATAAACTCATTGAAGGCATCCTCATCCCATATTTCTAATCTATCTCCCGTTCCTACAATTACACATTTTTTAGATAGATTAGCATAACTAACAAGGGGACTTGGAATATTAGCTCTTCCCTGTTTATCAAGTTCAATGGCAGTAGCACCAGACATAAAGAAGCGAGTGAAAGCTCTAGCATCTTTTTTAGTAAATGGTAAGCTTTCTAATTTTGCAACTATGTGATTAAAAGTAGATTCTGAATAAACATAAATACAATGTTCTATACCACGTGTAATAACGAAGCTTGGGCCAAGTATTTCACGATATTTAGATGGTATAGCAATTCTTCCTTTTTCATCAAGGTTATAATGAAATTCTCCCATGAACATATTTATCCCCCACTTTTCACCACAATTCTCCACTGCTTAATTATATGTTACACAAAAAGTTAGAAAATGTAAATAAAATAGAGAATATTTAATTAGACAAATAAATTACTTGACAAGAAAAATGTAAACAAAAAGAAAAAAGGTCTTGACATTACCTTTTACCTCTGTATTCTGTTTTTGCATATATATTAATAGAAGAAAGTTTTGTTTTCTAGGTATCACACCATAAATAAACTTTTTTAAAAAATTCATCTTTCATAATCATAAATAATCACACCGGTATCATCTATACTAGGATCTAAAATATATTCTTTACCCCAACTTGATACTAAATACCTTCCATCATCTAAAACATCAACAATTGTCATAGCATGATCTCCAACATTATCATAAACTATATCATCTAGTTTTCCATTACCATCTAAATCTTCAGGAGAAAATAATGTAAAATAATGAGCAGAAACAATAGCAAACTTCCCCTCTCTTAAAACTTCTTTAATATTTACTTTTTCTTTTTCTGTTTTATTTTCAATTATAGGCTGATTATCAGGAATATTAATTCCAACTTCTTCTAGCTCTTTCTTTCTTTTTTTCCACTCCGCTGTACCTGGTTCTAAAATTACTTTTTTCGTTATAGTATTACTATTAACTGACAACTGTATACCTTTTTCTGCAAGATATCCAGAAAGAACTCTACCAACATCAATAAGGCTCGTTCCACCCATACCAGTTCTAATAAAAATTTCATCATCCAAAGCTGCATCATTATCTCTTATTTTCATTTCCTCTTCTACATTACCATAAACTTCTTCAATAGTTTGAAATCCTTTTTCATTTTTGGCATAATACAAAAAGAAATCTAAAAACATATATTCATAGCGATACCCTAAATATGTTTCTCCACCAGGAGAATTCTGTTTATATGTTAACATAGAAAAACCAAATATTTCCTCAAATTTGCTCTCTCCATTAGGAATACTTTGAAAGTATTGAAATATTGTATTAATTGCAGCGACATAACCACAGCCAACAAAATTCATTCTATTAAATAAAAGTTCTAAATCTTCTTCTGTAGCATCTGGATAATATTTATTTACTATTTCCCATATATTTTCATCATTAAGATAGTTTTCTATATTTTGAACTAATGCTCCCTGATTACCACCAAAACTACTAGTACTATCATTTTCAGAATCAAATATACTACTGCATAAAGTTATTGTTTCTAAATCATTGTTACTATTATTATCACTATTAAAAGTAACTTGTTGATCAGTAACATAATTAGTTATCTTACTTGTTGTAGTACTAGCTTTTTTTAATACATTATTAAAATTAATACTTGTTTTACTAATATCTGACTTTATCTTCATAATTACTTCTCCTATAATATCTTATAGCTTAACATTTTACATTCAATATTAAGTTTTTCTAATGTTTCTTTTTCTAATTTTTCTTTAATATTATTTATTCCTTCTCTTTGTTTTCTTATATTATTTATATATTCTTCCTTAATTTGCTTCTCTTTATTTTTTCCATAAATAAAAGCGAATACTAATGTACCATTTTTTATAATAGTTTCTGGGGTAGGCTCAAAATAGGTAATATTTTTTACCCCTTCTTTTGTAATTACCTTCTTTAATGTATTTTTAATAAACTCTTCTGTCATTTCTTCATTTTCATTTAACTCATCTAAATATAAATTATTAAGACAATATATATATTTAGAAACTTTCATATAACCATACTTTTCAAAAGTAGTAGATGGTGTAAATGAACAATTACTCTCTTCTACTACATTATCTAAACTATCCAAATTAAGTTCACTTTTTAATAGTTCTATTAAACTATTTTTATACACTTCTTTATATTCTTCCTTCATTTATATCACCACCTTAAGTTTATCAAATATATAATTAAATAACAATATAAAAAGCATAAGTTTTCACTTACACTTCTTGTATTACGGTTATAATCATAGGTTTTGTTTCCATAGTTTAACCTTAAACACAACTTCTCTTCAAAAACATAAATATCATTAAGTTCACCATTACCATCAAAACCTTTTGAATATTAATGTTCTGATTTCTGATATTAATTATTCATTTTTTCTTTCCTTAATTTTTTCAAACTTATTAAAAATCATATAAATCAATACCAATAAGCTTATTTTTACTTGTATCTAAAGTATACAAATTACCCCAACTACTCACTACCAATTTATCACCCCAAACATCTACAACCCTCATAGCATGAGGTCCTATATCTTCTTTAGGAATATCATTAGCAATTCCTCCAATAATGTTTAAAGGCTCCAAATCAAAATCTTTAGCACTTACTACTATATATTTTCCATCTTCAATTAAAGCTTTCATAACATCATTTGTTATATCTTCAACACCGAGTTCAATATTACCATTTTTCAAAACATTTACCATTGTTAAAGAATGATTATTAATAAAAACATCATATGCTTTATCCCCTGGTTTTATCACAACTGGTGTAATTGTATCACCCGTTGTATGATTTCCATTATTAATAATATTTCCACCAGCAGCAGTTATACTAATACCATGTTCTGCCATATAATTAGAAAAAACATACAACCTATCACCAGGAGTAGTTCCACCCATACCAGTTCTATCAAAATTTTCATCATCCAAAGCTGCATCATTATCTCTTATTTTCATTTCCTCTTCTACATTACCATATACGTCCTCTATAGTTTTATATCTTAAAGCATCATGAGACCAATATAGAAAAAAATCTAAAAATAATAAATCATAATTATAATTATTCTCTAAACCAAAGAGAGTATCTTTTTTTAATGGAAAACCAAATTTTTTCTCAAATTCTTCTTCACCATTCTCTTTATTTGCATAGTAATTAACAATAATATTAACACAAGCAACATAGCCACATCCAATAAAACTCATTCTATTAAATAAAAGTTCTAAATCTTCTTCCGTAGCATCTGGATAGTATTTATAAACTATTTTCCAAACATCTGGGTTTAACAAATAATAATCAACATTATTTTTTAGATTACTTTGATTGCCACCGTAATTTTCCGCGTTAAAAATATCCCTAATATCTATGCTATCTGATAATTCAATAGTCTCTACATTACTACTTTTATTATCACTATTAAAAGTAACTTGTTGATCAGTAACATAATTAGTTATCTTACTTGTTGTAGTACTAGCTTTTTTTAATACATTATTAAAATTAATACTTGTTTTACTAATATCTGACTTTATCTTCATAATTACTTCTCCTATAATATCTTATAGCTTAACATTTTACATTCAATATTAAGTTTTTCTAATGTTTCTTTTTCTAATTTTTCTTTAATATTATTTATTCCTTCTCTTTGTTTTCTTATATTATTTATATATTCTTCCTTAATTTGCTTCTCTTTATTTTTTCCATAAATAAAAGCGAATACTAATGTACCATTTTTTATAATAGTTTCTGGGGTAGGCTCAAAATAGGTAATATTTTTTACCCCTTCTTTTGTAATTACCTTCTTTAATGTATTTTTAATAAACTCTTCTGTCATTTCTTCATTTTCATTTAACTCATCTAAATATAAATTATTAAGACAATATATATATTTAGAAACTTTCATATAACCATACTTTTCAAAAGTAGTAGATGGTGTAAATGAACAATTACTCTCTTCTACTACATTATCTAAACTATCCAAATTAAGTTCACTTTTTAATAGTTCTATTAAACTATTTTTATACACTTCTTTATATTCTTCCTTCATTTATATCACCACCTTAAGTTTATCAAATATATAATTAAATAACAATATAAAAAGCATAAGTTTTCACTTACACTTCTTGTATTACGGTTATAATCATAGGTTTTGTTTCCATAGTTTTATAAAAGTATTTACCCAAAACATCTCTTACTTCTGTTTTAATAGTAGAATACTCTACTCTTCTAGAGTTTTCACTTATATTTTTCTCTATTATTTCTAAAGACATATTTTTAATTTCATCTACTAAATCTAAATTATCTTTAACATAGATAAAACCTCTTGTTAATACTTCTGGTCCTGCTAATATCTTTTTAGTTTCTCTATCTAAAGTACAACTAATAATAACAATACCATTTTCTCCTAACATCTCTCTATCTTTTAAAACTAAATCTCCAATATCACCATTACTTTTACCATCTATTAGAATTTCATCAACTGGTATATGTTCATTAGTAGGAACAAGATTACCTTTAATAAATAGAGTTACATCTCCATTTTGTTTTAAGATAATATTATCTTTAGGTATTCCTAAGTCTTCCGCAATCTCTGCATTAGCATATTGATTACGATATTCTCCTTTAACAGGAAAATAATACTTAGGATTCATTATGTTTATTAATAAAGATAAATCTTCACGAGATGCATGATGTAACAAGTGTTTCTTACTAGATAAACTAATAGCATTAACACCAAGCATGGCAATATCATCCATAACAGTAGCAAGACGTTTTTCTATTCCTTCATACGCAGGTTCTGTTATAAAGATAGTATCATTAGTATTAAGTTTAATAAACTTATCATACCCTTTAATTATTCTTTCTAAGTTTGCAAAAGGTTTCTCTTTTTCATCTGATATTAATACTACAACATCTTTATCTTCTAAATTATTTAAATCTCCAATTACTCTTCTATCAATAGTTAAATAATTATTCTTTATGGCATAATTAATAGTATTTTGTAATGAATGACCCATAATAACAATCTTTCTATGAGTCTTACTAACTTCATCAAATATCTCTTGTATTCTATAGAAATGTGCAGGAAAAACAGTTGCAATTATTCTTCCTTTGTTTCTTGCTAATACATTTCTAATAAAGTCACTTACTCTATTATTTGGACTAGTATAGCCTTCTCTTTCAGCATACATAGATTCTGCTAAAAGACAAAGTACTCCTTGCTTACCAACATAAGCAAGTTTACCTATATCTGTTTTATATAAACCTGTTTCAGTATGATCAAAAGTAAAGTCTCCTGTATAAACTATTGCCCCATCTTTAGTATATAAAACATAACATAAAGCATCAGGAATAGAATGAGTCATTGATATAGGAAAAATACTTTCTTTTCCAAGTTCTAATTTATGATGAGGTTTAACCTCTATTAAATGACTTTTTTTAATCTCTTGTTCTGTTAAATCTTGTTTTAATATTTCAAGCGTTAGTTTCGCTCCATAAATATTAACTTCAGGAATCTGCTTTAATATATCAGGAACTGCTCCCATATTACCTTCATGACCGTGACTTAAAAAGATACCTTTTATTCTTTTTCTATTTTTTATTAAATAATCAAAGTTAGGAATAATATAATCTATTCCTAGATTCTTTTCATTATCAAATTTACTTCCGGCATCAAACACATAGATGTTTTTATCTACTTCAACAACATACATATTCTTACCATTTTCGTTTAGTCCACCTAAACTAAATATTTTTATTTTACTCATAAATTCTCCTTTCTTTTTATATAGAAACAAAACTTTACTAATTATACACTATTTTGATTATATTTTCAAATTTAAATTTTTAATTAATATTTTATTAGCTTCAGTTATTTTTCTTTTAACTAACTTACTATTTTGATTATTTTCCATTAAATATTTATCATGATAATTCTTAATTTTATAAAATCTATAATTAATAAGTAAAACTAAATAAATATCATAATTAATATAGAGATTTCTTATTATTAGAGCATTCGAATAATTAAATCCTAAATTACTATAGTCTTTCTCTTCAAATCCTTGTTCAGTTGCTATGGCAATTCTTTCTAGAGCTTTAACAGCAATGTTATTACTATTTACTAAAACAGCTAATCGTTCTCTTATTTCAGGATCTTTTAATAATGATTGGTTTTCTAAGATATTCTCTAAGTTAAAATAAACAATATCTTCTCTTATCTCAGTTCCTTCCATTTCCAAGTTAAAAAGAGTATCTACTAAATTGTTATATATAGTTGTTTCTTTTACATTCATAATTATATAGCAAGTTTTTCTAAAGCATTTTTAGCAGCTAGTTGCTCTGCTTCCTTCTTACTGTTTCCTACTCCTTCTCCATAAATAATACCATCTACTCTTACTTGCATTTTAAAGGTTTTATCATGAGGAGGACCTGATTCAGAAATTAATTCATAATAAAGACTCTTTTTAGTAGTTTGAACTGCTTCTTGTAAAGCTGATTTATAATCTGAGAAGAATGTTACATTAGGATTAGTAACATAAGGAACAATTATATCTAAAATAACTCTTCTAACAGTAGCATATCCTAAATCTAGGTAAATAGCACCCATTAAAGACTCAAAGATATCGGCAACTATAGCTTTTTTAAGTTTACCTCCATGTAATTCTTCTCCATGGCCTACTTTTATATATTTATTAAGTCCTAAACCTAAAGAATACTCATATAAAGCATTCTCACATACATAACTTGCTCTTACTTTAGTCATAGTACCTTCATTTTCATCATGATTACGATATAAGTAATCAGCCATGACTAAATCAACAACAGCATCTCCTAAAAACTCTAACCTTTCATAATCTTTTTTCGCTCTATGTTCATTAGCATAAGATGAGTGAGAGAAAGCTACTTCATATAGTTTTATATTTTTAGGAGTTATATTTAATTTTTTAAATAATTCATCCATTAATTATCACTTCTTTCCATATATCTTCTTTAAAACCAGTTAAAACAAAATTATCACTCACAAGAAGAGGTCTTTTTACAAGCATACCATCAGTAGATAATAACTCAAGCTTTTCATCCAAAGTCATATTAGGTAACTTATCTTTTAAATGTAACTCTTTATATAAATTACCACTTGTATTAAAGAGTGTTTTTATATCTTTACCACTAATTTCAAGAAATTTCTTTAGTTCCTCTTTAGTAGGATTATTAGTTACTATATTTCTATCAACATATTTAATATTATTATCATCTAAAAACTTTTTAGCTTTCCTGCAAGTACTACATTTTGGATATTCTATAAACAAATACATAATAGTCCCTCTTTCCATAATTATTATACTAGACTTTAAGGCAAAAGAAAAGTAAGTTATAATACTTACTCATCATTTAATTATTATTTTTCCATAATATTAAGTCATTTTTTGCTTCAATAACATTATTATATCTAGAATTAATCATTTTATAAAAAATAATTTCAAGATTATCACTTATATCATCTATAACATCACTTATTAATAAATTATCACTTTTTTTCTCATTTATTAATTCATTTAAATTATTATAATTAAATGCTTTTTTATTTGTAATTATCTCATATAATATAATTCCTAAAGCATATATGTCAAAATTATATGTAACTTTTTCTTTTCTTAATTGTTCAATAGAACAATAAGATACACTACCATAATCAGTTTTACCACCTATAAATTGAGCTGTACCATAATCTATAATATATATGTCCTTATTATTAGAAATTAAAATATTACTAGGCTTCAAATCACAATGAACAATAAAACGATTATGTAACATTTCTACTTTTTCTATTATTTTAATAAAAACATCTATTTTTTCATTTAAGTTATCAAATTTATAATTATTTAATGTAACACCATCTATATATTCATAAATTATATAATAAGGATTTTTATTATTAAAAAATAATACTTTAGGAACAAACGACAATTCCTTTATCTTTTGCCATATATATAGTTCGTTATCTAGCATTTTTAGTAAATCTTCATCATAGTTTATTAACTCTTTTTTTAATACTAATTTATTCTCATAAGAAAAAGATGTATATACATATTTATTAGCTTCTGTTTCTTTTTTATCTAGCATTTTGTTTATGTTTATATACCTTTTCTAGAATATCTTTTTGATTAAAAAGAGTTAAATCATCTTCATCTCTACTAATATTTTTAGTAGCATAATCTACTATTCCTATACCAGGTATTTCATAATCAATATATATAACTTCATAACTAGAATCATCGCCTTTTAATTTAACAATATCTCCAACTTCTAATTTTTCTTCAAAAGATGAATTTTTTTGTAAAGACTTAATATATTGCTCATTATTTTCAACTATATTACCATTTTTATCTTTAAATATTAAATCATCAAAACTAAAATTATCCATTATTACCTCCATTTTCTATAATATTTCTTATAATATTATAAACATTTCTCGTATTATATTTATTATAGAAGTTAATTAAATGATCAGAAATACCAAGTTTCTTTAATTCTACAATGTTATCTAATTGTTCTTTAGTATATTTCTGTTCAAGCATATTATCTTTTATTTCTTTATTTCCACGTATTTCTTGAATTTGATAAGATGATTTGATTAATTCAGTAGCAAGTTCATTTCGTAAATATTTTTCATTCAAGTTACCTGGGAATCTAACTCTATCTAAGGCATCAGCATCTTTTAAAATAGTAGCAATTCTATATACCTCGTTAGCATCATTATTACTAATATTATACTTACTAAATATTCTATTAATATCAGCATTAGTATCACCTGTTTCATGATACTCTATAACCGCTGCTATTTTATTTAATTCTTCTTCACTATAATTATTCTCTAACTCTTTAAGAGCTTTAACAGCACTAAGTTCAGCATGATTAGTATCAGTTTGAAGATTCACTCTACCTGAGTCATGGAATTTAGCAGCTTCTATTAGTATATTCATTTGATCAATATTTAATCCTAGTTCTTCTCCCATATACATTGAATAAAATAACACTCTTTCAACATGATCTATATTATGTTCAGGAATATTGATATCATAAAGATCATTACTTTTTAAATATCTAACTTCACTTTCAAATCTTCCTAATAACCCTTTTTCTTTAAACGTATTCATAATATCATAAAGATCTATTTGATTTTGTGCTAGAGGGCTAGACTTAGAAACAAAATTATTATAATAGCTTAGTGATTGATTTTTACTATTAATTTTATCTAAATTAAGACTTGATACAATAGACTCTTCCTGAGGAATTAATCTAGCTCTTATTTTTATTTGTCCAGTATTTTGATCTATCTTAGGATAGGATATAATTTCAAATTCATTATTACGTCCTAATAATAATTCTTGTTGATTATAGTTTTTAATACCTGCAAACTTTTCTAAATAGGCTGCTTTAGTTCCTTTAGGAACTTCTATTTCTAAGGATATATGTCTTGTACTAGAAATTTTTTTAGGTATAAGCGAAGTACTCATAAAAGCTTGATCATTAAATTTTTGACCAATATTAAAAGTATTAATTCTATTACCATCTAAATATAAAGCATCTACACCACGGTATACTAAAATATCATCTTTTAAAGGTTCTGATTTTTCAATAATATTATCCATAGCTTGGACATATTCATCAACATTAGTATATTTAAATAGTTCGTTAAATTTACCAGTAAAATTTATAGATTTAGTTAGATATTCATTAATTGATGACTTCTTTTTACCATTAAAAAATCTACCTTTAAAATTAGTAATTGTATGTCTCAAATATGCTGTAACTGCTGGACCAGCTGCTAAAGTATATGTTTGAATCAAGTCTTTTTCAGTTTCAGTATAACTGTTTCCAATTTTATCAAGGATTTGTAACTTTTTATAAGTCTTTTTATCTTTTCTAGGTAAATATTTAAGATAATCTTTATAGTCAATATCTCTAATAGATTCATTGGACATTTTATCATATGCTTTTTTTACTTCTTGATTATTGGTAGTATTTGCAATTATTTCTAATTGATTTAGAAGAAATTGATTAGCATCATTAAAATAATTGGCAATATCATATTTATCTTGAAAAACTTTAACAGAAGCATCAATTGACTGTTCAATTGATGAAGTTAATTTAGCAGTTATACTACTACCATCATCAATATTAGTTAATTTCTCTGTTATCTCACTTCCTTCATCTATATCATGTAATTTTTCAGTTATTTCAACACCATCATTAGAACTATCCCTTATAGAATCAATACCAGCATTAGTTGCTTCTGCAACACTATTTACCACTTCATCGATAGTTTCTCTTGTATTAGTATTTCCTGAACTATTTATTTTATTAACATCACTAACTACACCATCTTTATCTACACTAAAGAAAGAATCAATATATTCAGGCTTAATACAATAAACGTTTTTTTCTTCATTAAAATAAACTAAATCTTCTATCTGTGATCCTTTAGGAATCTTTAAAAAAATCGCTCCATCTACAATATTACTTCCTTGAGATATTCCATTAGCATTTTTAACATCTCTAATTGCATCTATAATACTATCCATTCTAGTAATAGTTGCATCTATATTAATTTCATCAATACTTGTTGGAGCTCCTCCTCCACTAGCAGTATGGTTATTACAGTATAGACCTATTTCGCTTATAGATGCTATATCAGAACTTGGTATTGTTTTAATATAAACATCATAATTAGGGTCTTCAAATAAATTACTAATATACTCTCCTGTTTCTTCACTTATAAATCCTTTATTATTAATATTTTCTATCATACTATCTAGTTGTTCTTTAGTGAAAAATCCTGATTCTAATCTACTTTTATAAAATCCTGTTATGTCATTTTCATTTAATTGATAGCCATGAATTTCATCAATTTCTCTTGATATTGGAACTTGTTCTTTTCCTACAGAAATTCCTTTAATTATTTTGGAAATAGCACTTATACCTGGTATATTTATTCCCTTTATTGATTTAGATACTTTATCTGCTACTCTATTATTTATATTTTCTTGAAGAATAGAAGTATTTATACTTGATATAGAATCAACTACATCATTTGTCGTTTCTATTACATCTTGATTTTCTGATATATTAGTATCACTAATACTTTCAACATTACTTAATTTGTTAACAGTTAAAGAAGGTCCATTCATTGTTCCACTTATTATCATACCATAAATAGTACTTTTTAGAGCATCTAGATTCAATTGATCTCCATCCAATTGTTCTCCTAAAACTGTACCTCTTAAATAAGCATCTATATATTCTTGAGTACCTTCTTCTCCACCTTCTTTTAATATTGATGTTGCTAATTCTTTAAATGATGTTACATTAACATCATTTAATCCTGGTATAGAACCAATCCATTTTTGCAATGTCGCTTCAGAAAGACCAGATAATGTTCCATAAAAAACAGCATCTCTTGTACTTACACCATTAACTAAAGCTTGATGATAACTATTTCCACCTGCTGATGTTCCCATTAAAAATGTACCTGCTGTTGGTGTTGTTAACATTCCTAAAGCCATACTCGGTAACATATTACCAACACTCATACTTATCTCATAATTATTATCTAGAAAGTTTGCAAAATCTTTATCATCACTTAATGCTTCTAATATATATAAACTCTCATATTCTTCAACACTATATACATCACTAGATTGATGCCATGCGGCAAGTCCTAAAAAGAAATTCTGGGCTCCATCCCCTATTCCTTTACCTGAAACTTTAAAATGATTCATTATATCCGTATAATCATAATTACCATTTTCATCTTTTTTTAGTCCTTCTAAAAACTTCTCCGCTTTCTTTTGTCCTGCTAATTGATTTATTTGATCTTCTATATCTTCAAGATATTTATTCGCTGAATCTATCCCTTCTTTTTCATATAAATAATTATATGTTTTTATTAAATCACTATCTTCATCTGCTACTGATATTAATGTCTTTAATAACCCTTCATTATCCATCGCTGTAGCCGTTGTATCAGGATAATTTTCTTGTACCCACATACAAAATTCTAATGGGCTTATATTGTCTCCTGTCTTAGTACAATACTCACTATATGATACCTGAGTACCCATCTGCATTCGCATTTCATCTATTATGCTTTTATCTATTTGAAACTCATAATTAAAGTTTTGGTAATCTTCTTCTTTAACGAGAAACTCATATTTTGCCATCTTCTTTAATTGTTCTATTTTATATATAGATGTATTTAAAGTAGTTTGTTGGACCTCTAATTCTTCTATTCTTGCTAAATACTCATCATATGTAGAAAACTCTGTATTCTCGCTTATCGCTTTATCTAAATTTTCTTTTCTATATTCCTCAATAGATGCAAGTTTCTCTTTTACTTCATCATCTTTTTCTTTAAGCACTTCAAAAAGTTCAGCATAAGTCATACTAGTTACATCTGCTTGATTTAAGCCTAACTTTTCTAACTCTTCTTCTGGACAAGATATTTTATACCCTTCTATTAACTGATATATTTCACTAGTTATAGTATTCTCATAGTCTTTACACATATTTTCTATAACAGTTAGATTTGTTCCTGATTCTGCAAAGGCATCTTCTTTTAATATTCCAAGTTCATTTTCTGTATCTTCTAACATAGTCTGATATAACTCTAATTCTTTTTCTAAACTAGCTTGATATGTCTTTAAATCTGTATTTTCTATATTATAACCTTTATCTATATTAGTAAGATCTATTTGCGTATTAGATGTATTTGTTTGTTCTATCTTAGTTTCATTATTAATATTTCCTATATCTACATCTTCCACAGGCTCACTACTACTTTTAGATAAGTTGCCATTTGTAATACTTTTTTTAAACTCAGATAATACATTAGGTATATCTATTTTTATCTTATCCATAGCAAGCCTCCTCTTTTATTTACATTCTATTACTAACATTAGGCATTATACTATTTACTAACTCATTTTCTAATGAATCAACAGTACTTTTTATATTGTTAAAACTACCATCTACTACTGTTTTCTCATCTACTACTAAATTTTCCTTAACACTTACTTTTAAGTCATCAAAAGCTTTATCTAATTCTTGATATTTATTTTTAATATGATAAAGCTTACTTAATAACTGTTTATATTTTTCTTTAATTAATTCATCCTCCATAATTAGCACCTCACTAACCGATATCATCAAACATCTTAGATATTTTCTCACTAGTTGCAATATAAGTTTCCATATTCTTTTTTAAAACTAATATATTATTATCATGAATAGAAACAATAGTCTTAAATTTATTTTTAAAGTTTAAAGCCAAATTATTTAACTTATCAGAATTATCTGTTTTATAATTAAGGTTTAACGATTCAATAGCTGCATTAATATCTTCAATATTTAATTGTTCATCTTTTGTCTCTACTTCTAAATTTTTAATAGTTTTAGATATTTCCTCAGTACTAAGAAAATTACCATTCATCTTTATCACCTACATAAATTCATTAATATCTGCTTCTTTTATTATCTCAATATTTATCTTGGATAACCTTAAATTAACATCTTTTTCTATTTGTTCTATCTTCTCAAAAATATTTTTTACTTTTTCTTTATCTGTCACTATTTTTTCTTTTATTTTTATTAACTCTTGTTTTTGTTTTGCTAGTTTATTTGCAATAGTTACTGTACAAAAACTCAAATCTAAGTCATTATATAAGGAAACTAACTCATTAATCTTCTCCCTAAAATCATTAAACTTAGTGATTACCTTATTTTTTTCTTCCAAATTAACTCTAATTTTATTACCAATACTTTTATATTGTTCTATTAAAAAAGTATAAATATCATTTAAAGATTTAAGTTCATTATATGTATTATTAAGTTTAATTTTTTCTGAATTTACATTCGTAAAGAAAAGTCTTGCATGAAAATCATTCCAATAACCGCTAGCCCAATTGAGCTCATTATAAATATTTAAAATATTTTCATAAAAAGATTCTATACTTTTCGTTAATAAATCATATTCTTTTTCAAGTGCTAATACATTAATTTCCATAGTATCACCTAACCATTTTCCAAATATATAAAAACTACAAAATGTAGTTTCCATATATTTAGAAAATAAATTTCTAAATAGCTTATCAAATTTATCCTTGAAGTGTGAATGCCTCAGATATTTTTCCTTCAGTATCACCATAAGCTTCAATTGTGCTTTGAATAGCAGTTTTAGTTTCTGTTGTAACATTGGTTACAACCTCATCAATTTTAGTTTTAATTTGTCCAAGTGATTCAACTAAGTTTGCTTGTTGTGAACCACCAATAAATCCAGAATTTTGAACAGCACTCTGAGCATTAGATAATGCTGATTCTGCATCTGATGCCAATCCAGGTAATTTATTAGCTACATTTTCAGCGTTTGCTTTATCTATCCCTCTAACACCTCCAATGTTTTCTAAAATTACACCTGCATCGATTGTTTTAGCAGTTGGTGTAAAAGATACTGGAGAATAGCTTGACTCAGTACGAGCAGCCCATGCTTGTCCTGCACTGTTCATAGATGCAACAACGCTTTCAAAAGTACTATTAGAGCTTGTTATAATACTATCAATCGCTGGTTTAAAAGAATTAGTAAAGAATTTTTGTGCTTGTGTACAAGCCCATTTATCTTGCATTCCTCCTACAAAATCACTTTGCATCTTGTCTCCTAAAACTCCTATTAATTCCTCATAGGCAGATATAACTTTTCCTATAGATTGACTTACAATTTCTGGATCAAATCCTGTAATACTTGATGTTGCCATTTTTCATACCTTCTTTCTTATTAATATTTGATAGTCATCCTATCTGAATTAATCATAATATATTAACACTTAACTGTCAATTAAAATTGACAATAATTTACACAACTTATGTAACTATTCAGACTATGAAAAAAATAAAATGTAAAAAGTAGTGTCAACGATGCTGCTTTTTTCAATTATATATGAGAAAATAATAATAGTTAAGGATAGTGGTATAAATGATGAAAGTTACAAATGATTTCTATAGGCAATTTGAAGAATTAAATAATAAGTTAGATTCATTATTAAAAGAAAATAAAGATTTAAAGAAAGAATTTAAACAAGAAAAAGAAGAATTAAAAACCACTATAACTAGTTTAGAAAAAAGCATAAAAGAAAAAGATGAACTTATAGAAAAATTATTAAATGAAATAGATAGACTAAAAAATCAAATAAATAAAAATAGTAGTAATTCTAGTAAACCACCCTCAACAGATACAGGAAAGAAAGAAAAAAGTGGAGCCAATTTATATAATTCTAGAAAAAAGACAGACAAGAAAATAGGAGGACAAAAAGGTCATGAAGGACATAGTCTTACTAAAGATAAAGTTGAAAAGATGATAAAAGATAAACTTGTAGAAACTAGAACTATTTATCATGAGAGTAATAATAGGAATGGTAAAGATGTTACTAAGTATAGAATAGGCTTAGAAGTAAATGTTTATGTAGAAGAACATATCTTTAAACATAATCCAAATACAGAAGAAAAAATACCAAAAGAGTTTTATACAGATGTAACTTATGATAATAGTATAAAAGCTTTAACAATTGAACTTGGAACATACAATGTAGTGGCATTAGATAGATTAAGTGATTTATTTAATGTTCTTTCTAAAGGAGTAATAGATATATCTAATGGTACATTAGTTAACTTTCTAAAAGAGTTTAGTCTAAAGTCAAAACCAACTTTAGACAATCTAGAAAATGATTTATTAAATAAAGCTTTAATGCATACAGACGAAACAACTAACGATAATAAATGGTATATAAGGAATTACAGTAATAGTGAAACAGTAGTTTATAAGCCTCATAAAAATAAAGGGCATAAACAAATAGAGGAGCATGATATTTTAACAAGATATACTGGGGGTATTATGCATGATCATGATACTGCAATGTATAAATATGGTTCTAATAACTATGAATGTAATGTTCATTTGGGAAGATATTTAGAAGAGATAATTCAAAATGTCTCCGAAGTTACTTGGCCGAAAGATTTAAAAGAATTAATATTTAAAGCATATCATGATAGAAAAGTTTTAATAAAAAAAGGTTGCAAATCATTTTCTAATATAAAAACTAATGAGATTAGTGCAAAATATGATGAGATTATATCATTAGCCAAGAAAGAAAGTAAAAATATTAAATCTACATATTATAAAGAAAAAGCACTTAAACTTATTAGAAGATGTGAAAAATATAAAGATAATCATTTGGCTTTTATATATGATTTTAGTGTTCCTTTTGATAATAATCCAAGTGAAAGAGATTTAAGGATTATTAAAATTAAAACTAAAATATCTGGAGGATTTAAAAATATAAATAGTGCTGAAGCATATTGTAATGCAATTAGTATTATAAAAACATCTCTTAAAAGAAAGATTAATCCTTTTGAATCTATTAAAGATATATTTAACAATAAAGTATTATTTGCAAACTAAAAAGAGCAATTTTTGTATAATTACTCTTTACTTTTGCGTGTCATAGTCTGAATAGTTACCAACTTATTTATCTCGTTAAATTAATATACTAATTGTTATTTAAAATATTTGACTTATCAATTTCTTCTAATGTTTTATTTAGATTATTTATATCTTTATTTAACCTTTCAATATTTTCTAATGTATTTTTTTCGTATTCAGTTATATCTTTTTGATAGTAATAATCCATTACACTTGTACTATCTGGAACATAATCAAACTGTGTAATACTTTTAAATTCTGTTTCTATAGATTTAATCTTTGTAGTTAAGCTATCTATCTCAGCTGCAATATTTTGATTGTCTTTTTTTAATGACTCTACTTTATTTATAGATTCTTGTAAATCCTGCTTATACTGTTTTATTCTTTTCCTATAAATAAGTCTTTTAATAAAATTACTAGAAGTTTCTTTAATTAACATATTCATAGTTTCTTGGTGATTTTTTTCACTAGTAATTTGACTGTTATTTTCTTCTAACTTAAAAATATATTCATTTCTCATTTTGTATTTTTCTTTTCTATTATCAATTAATTCATTAAGATGATTTTTGGAAGCGATTATATTTTTAGCTAGCTTTATCTCTTCTAAAGAATTATTATATTTTTTTAGTTCATCTTGTTTTTCTAATAAGTCATTTCTAATTTCATTTTGAGAAAATTGTGTAATTACTTTAATAATATCTTCATAGGAATGTGCACCTTCAAGTAATTTATTAAGAGTTTGACTATCTTTATCATCTATATTTTCACATAAGTTTAACAATAATTCAAAATTTGGTAGCTTCTCAATTAAGTTATTATTTTCATATAAATTAATAATATTTAACTGACTTATTAAATCAGAAAATGTTTTTACGTTTTTAAAACTGGATTTTATAATATTATAAGTTTTTTCTTCAATATTTTCCAAAGTAACATTTTCTATTTTTTCATCTGGCACGTCTAATCTAATCAACAAATTATGCAAATATTCTATATTTAAATAATTAGGAAACAATTCTAAAAAAACATTTTTATAATAACTATCATAATAATAATTAGAACAACACCTAAGTAAAGAAATAAAATCATAAACACTATGAACATTATTAATATTTAAATTAGATAATATATTATTTTTTATTTCTTCATCAGGTAACGTATCACCTATAATTTTTTCTGTTTCACTACTTGGTGTTATATTATGAGTAACTTCAGACTTAATTTTATCTTTTAGCATTTTTATATCTTCTTTACTTGTTATATCATATTTGCTTTCTTTACCGAGCGAATCGTATAAATCTATTTTAATTTTTCTAGTGTTTTCTTCATTGTCATTAAACTTTTCTACAATATTTAATTCATTTATTATAAATTCAGCTTGACTATAACTTAATTTTCCATCATCTGGCATATAGATAACTAATTCAACACCAGTTGAAGCCATCATAGCATTTCTCGGCCTTACATCAAAATATCTACTTTGATTATCATTATATATTTCCGCTTCTATATTACCTGCTATTTCATTATGAGTAGCAAAGTCATTTCTAAGAACTTGACTATAAAATACAGACTGTCTATCGGTTATTACCCATACCCCTCTTATCCTTTTATTATTTTCATTACAATAATCAAAATAATCTTCAGCTTTTAGTTCTAAACTCTTTTCATTTATTTTTTTCAAATCACTAGATTTTCTTCTACCTACCAGTAATCTATCATAGTTTTTTTCTGATATATAACCTTTCATTAATAAATATCTCTTCATATCAGCAGTATTTAAACCATCAAATTTTTTAAATAATATAAAAGTAGACGTAGCTAATGCATTTTTATCTCCTGTCTTAATATAATCTTCTAAATATTTTATAGCGTTTTCTTTACCACATCTTTCACTAATATCATTAAACAAATTATCTAAATTTCTATAAGTACGTGGATTCATTAATATAAAGCTACCACTTTCTTCATTCTCTTTATTGCTAGAAGCTTCTTTAATATTATTATCAATATTTTCATGTTGTTCATTAGAACTTGTATTATTAAAAATAGAATAGACTCTTTCTTTAATACCCATAGGATTTATTGCTTTCTCAAATTGACTGACTAGCCCACTTATTTTAGAATTTCCAAAAAAACGTCCTAACTCTTTAGATAATTCAGTATATGCACCATCATAAACGTACCTATCAAAAATACTTCTTATAGTATCAGGGTCATTATTCAAATAACTATCTAATAAAATATCATTTTCACCATACAGTTCATAAAGTGCATTATCTATTCTCTCCCACAATCTTATTCCTACATCATCATAATTATAATAATAAATTTTTTGATCATAATATTTTGATGCTAAATAATCAGTTAAACATTCATTTGAAAGGATATTATTAGTGCCATCTGAATAAAGTTCAATTATTCCTGAAGCCTGTATTTCTGTTCCTTTAGAAGTTTTAATTTTTTTATTTTTAACTTCTGAAAACTTATGAAATAATTCATGTATAACATTATGCATACTTGAATTTGAAGGAAAATATACATTATGATTTTTATCTACAAAGCCAAGAACACTACTACTATGGCCCCTTTTTTTAACAAAACTTTCCCATTCATTAGCATCTATAATGTTAACGTCATCAACAATACTGTCAATATATGATTTTTTAAATTTTCCCTTTAAAGCTTTATAAAAAACATTCTTAACTTTTTTTGCATCCCATATATCAGCATCATCTGCTTCAGTAGCAGAAGCCATTAAAGCCCTTATATCAGATTCAAGTAATTCATCAGTAATTGAAGTAGTACTTTGTGCAATACTTTTAGCTACATTATCAACATTTTCATTATAAGAACTATTTATTTTATTAACATCACTAACTACACCATCTTTATCTACACTAAAGAAAGAATCAATATATTCAGGCTTAATACAATAAACGTTTTTTTCTTCATTAAAATAAACTAAATCTTCTATCTGTGATCCTTTAGGAATCTTTAAAAAAATCGCTCCATCTACAATATTACTTCCTTGAGATATTCCATTAGCATTTTTAACATCTCTAATTGCATCTATAATACTATCCATTCTAGTAATAGTTGCATCTATATTAATTTCATCAATACTTGTTGGAGCTCCTCCTCCACTAGCAGTATGGTTATTACAGTATAGACCTATTTCGCTTATAGATGCTATATCAGAACTTGGTATTGTTTTAATATAAACATCATAATTAGGGTCTTCAAATAAATTACTAATATACTCTCCTGTTTCTTCACTTATAAATCCTTTATTATTAATATTTTCTATCATACTATCTAGTTGTTCTTTAGTGAAAAATCCTGATTCTAATCTACTTTTATAAAATCCTGTTATGTCATTTTCATTTAATTGATAGCCATGAATTTCATCAATTTCTCTTGATATTGGAACTTGTTCTTTTCCTACAGAAATTCCTTTAATTATTTTGGAAATAGCACTTATACCTGGTATATTTATTCCCTTTATTGATTTAGATACTTTATCTGCTACTCTATTATTTATATTTTCTTGAAGAATAGAAGTATTTATACTTGATATAGAATCAACTACATCATTTGTCGTTTCTATTACATCTTGATTTTCTGATATATTAGTATCACTAATACTTTCAACATTACTTAATTTGTTAACAGTTAAAGAAGGTCCATTCATTGTTCCACTTATTATCATACCATAAATAGTACTTTTTAGAGCATCTAGATTCAATTGATCTCCATCCAATTGTTCTCCTAAAACTGTACCTCTTAAATAAGCATCTATATATTCTTGAGTACCTTCTTCTCCACCTTCTTTTAATATTGATGTTGCTAATTCTTTAAATGATGTTACATTAACATCATTTAATCCTGGTATAGAACCAATCCATTTTTGCAATGTCGCTTCAGAAAGACCAGATAATGTTCCATAAAAAACAGCATCTCTTGTACTTACACCATTAACTAAAGCTTGATGATAACTATTTCCACCTGCTGATGTTCCCATTAAAAATGTACCTGCTGTTGGTGTTGTTAACATTCCTAAAGCCATACTCGGTAACATATTACCAACACTCATACTTATCTCATAATTATTATCTAGAAAGTTTGCAAAATCTTTATCATCACTTAATGCTTCTAATATATATAAACTCTCATATTCTTCAACACTATATACATCACTAGATTGATGCCATGCGGCAAGTCCTAAAAAGAAATTCTGGGCTCCATCCCCTATTCCTTTACCTGAAACTTTAAAATGATTCATTATATCCGTATAATCATAATTACCATTTTCATCTTTTTTTAGTCCTTCTAAAAACTTCTCCGCTTTCTTTTGTCCTGCTAATTGATTTATTTGATCTTCTATATCTTCAAGATATTTATTCGCTGAATCTATCCCTTCTTTTTCATATAAATAATTATATGTTTTTATTAAATCACTATCTTCATCTGCTACTGATATTAATGTCTTTAATAACCCTTCATTATCCATCGCTGTAGCCGTTGTATCAGGATAATTTTCTTGTACCCACATACAAAATTCTAATGGGCTTATATTGTCTCCTGTCTTAGTACAATACTCACTATATGATACCTGAGTACCCATCTGCATTCGCATTTCATCTATTATGCTTTTATCTATTTGAAACTCATAATTAAAGTTTTGGTAATCTTCTTCTTTAACGAGAAACTCATATTTTGCCATCTTCTTTAATTGTTCTATTTTATATATAGATGTATTTAAAGTAGTTTGTTGGACCTCTAATTCTTCTATTCTTGCTAAATACTCATCATATGTAGAAAACTCTGTATTCTCGCTTATCGCTTTATCTAAATTTTCTTTTCTATATTCCTCAATAGATGCAAGTTTCTCTTTTACTTCATCATCTTTTTCTTTAAGCACTTCAAAAAGTTCAGCATAAGTCATACTAGTTACATCTGCTTGATTTAAGCCTAACTTTTCTAACTCTTCTTCTGGACAAGATATTTTATACCCTTCTATTAACTGATATATTTCACTAGTTATAGTATTCTCATAGTCTTTACACATATTTTCTATAACAGTTAGATTTGTTCCTGATTCTGCAAAGGCATCTTCTTTTAATATTCCAAGTTCATTTTCTGTATCTTCTAACATAGTCTGATATAACTCTAATTCTTTTTCTAAACTAGCTTGATATGTCTTTAAATCTGTATTTTCTATATTATAACCTTTATCTATATTAGTAAGATCTATTTGCGTATTAGATGTATTTGTTTGTTCTATCTTAGTTTCATTATTAATATTTCCTATATCTACATCTTCCACAGGCTCACTACTACTTTTAGATAAGTTGCCATTTGTAATACTTTTTTTAAACTCAGATAATACATTAGGTATATCTATTTTTATCTTATCCATAGCAAACCTCCTCTTTTATTTGCATTATAATTTTATATTTTATTACTAATTTTTTTATTTTTATTAAATCTTGTTTTAGTTTTAACAACTTATTTTCAATAGTTCCTATACAAAATTTAAATCTAAGTCATTATATAAGGAAACTAACTGATTAATTTTCATAGTATCACCTAACCATTTTCCAAATATATAAAAACTACAAAATGTAGTTCCCATATATTTAGAAAATAAATTTCTAAATAGCTTATCAATTTTATCCCTGAAGTGTGAATATCTCAGATATTCTTCAATTGTGTTTTGAACAGCAGTTTCTTTATCTATCCCTATAACAACTCCAACATTTTCTAAAATTACACTTGTATCAATTGTTTTAGTTATTGGTGCAAAAGATACTGGAGAATAGCTTGACTCAGTATTGCTGGTTTAAAAGATTTAGCAAAGAATTTTTGTGTTTGATTACATGCCTATAAAGTTCCCATTTTCTCTACAAAAGAACTTTGCTTTGATAGTTATCCTATCTGATTAAATCATAATATATTAACAATTAACTGTCAATTAAAATTGATAATAATACACAACTTATTTATCTAGATAATGTGATGTTCTAAAACTGAAACTATCAACCTTACCTTTATTTAATAAATAATCCAAATCTAAAATACTTTCTGATAAAAGATAAGCATAATCATCTTTATATAATGTTGAAATATTCTCTTTATAATTTTCTAATTCTCTTAAATATTTATTATATTCTTCTAAAGTTAATGTAAACTCATTTTTATCAATACTTTCTCTTACTAAAGAGAATATCTCCCTACTTATTTTCTCTCCTTTATTATAAGTTTCATCATTATATGTTAATTTAACTTTTAAATAATCAGATTTTGAACAAATAAACTCAATATCATTACTTATACTAACCAAAGTAATATCATCATTTTTCTTACAAGCATCTAAAGCTTTATCAGCATAGTTTTTTTGATACCAATTTTCTAAAGAAGTTAAAATTTTAGATCTCAAATTATCATCCGTTGTATTAACACAATTATTAAACCTTTCTTTAACCATAGCATAATATTCTTGATAAGTCATTTTACTCTCTCCTATCTTGATATCAAAATGAGTTCACTACTATTTCTAATATCAGTTTCTAAAATTATTTCATTATTATTATAAATTTTACTATTATCTTTATTTATTAATACACAGTCAAGATCATTAAAAGTATTAATATTATTAAGATCACTAACTGACTTCAAAATTAATTTTTTTATTTTCCATACTAATTCATTGACTGGTATAAAAACATCAAAAGTAGAATCTAATTCTGGAACTATTAACTTAATTAAAACTTTATTTTTCATCTTGTTCCTCCTCTTTACTAACAAAATCAATAACTTTTAGAAGTGTTGCATACCCTTCACTTATATAATAAGCCATATTGTTTTTAATATCTTTTGACATTTCTTTTGTTATTGTAGATAAACGAAGTACATTTTGATCACTTACACCTCTACCAATAAAGATACCATCATTACTACTAAATGTTCCTGTAAACCAAGATTCAAAAGCATATTGTTTAATTTTAGCAGCATCATCTACTACAATTACACTAATCTTCTCATATTCTTTTATCTTCTTAATAAACTCTAACATCTTATTATTGTCATTTAATTTAGAAATAAATTTAGCAAGTCCATAAATCAAAATAACACCTTCATTTTCACTTTTAGAGTCTATTAATTTTTGTAAGTATTCAATTATTTTACCTAAAATATCTGAGATATCTTCTGTATAATAATTAGGATATTCATTTCTATCTAGATTTAAATCTTTTGTTACATCTATAACCATTAGAGTACTACCTTTAATAGAATTAATTATCATTAATAGGCTTTTAATAAAGTTTAAACTACTATTAATTCTATTTGCTGTAATAATATTACCAGGTGCTGCTAAAAAGTCTACTGTTACTATTTCTAAATCTTTTTTACTAATACCTATAGGTACATTTCCTAAATTAGATACTTCTTCTAAAATATCATTATATCTAATAATATCTGGAAGAGTTGGTATCCTTTTAGCTTTTATAACAGATTTTTCTTTTTCCTTAGCGACGAAATCAACTAAATAGTCATTTAAGATAGCATCATCTTCTGTAATACTAGCTGTTTGAAATTCATGTATACCATCATTTTTAAGATAACCTCTACCTAAAATATCTCTTGGCATAGTTTTAGCTCTAAGTCCTAAAACACTACTATAATCACTGCTATCTTTTAATTTATAAGCATATACATTAGTAAAATTAGATGTTAATTTACTACTAATTGAATTTATAGCATTAGCAGTTATAATAAATATAACACCATAATTAACAGAATCTCTAATTAAATCTGATATTTCTTCATAAAGATTAGGATTACTTCCATACAAGGAATCAAAATTATTTATAATAACAGTTATAACTGGTAGTTTTTCTTCTGCAGTCTTAATATAATTTAAGTAACTTCCACCACTATTTACAAATAACTTCTTTCTTCTTGATAACTCTTCTCTTAATAATTTTAGTAAGTTATTATATTTCTCATCTTCACTCTGAAATACTATTCCTCCTACATGAGGTAAGCCAATAAATCTTCTTAAAGTTTCTGAACCATAATCAATAATATAATAGTTTAGTTCCTGTGCTCCATGATATTTACAAGTTGAATAAATAATAGTATTTAAAAGCATTTCTTTTTCTGCACCATCATTACCATATATTAGAGTATTACCATCATCTAAAAAGTTATATTTAACAATACCTTGTTCTTGCTTTTCTGGAGCATCATATTCTCCTACAATGGCTTCAATGTTATAAGGATTAATATTGATATTATATTTTTCTACTAATTTATCTGTAACAATTACATTAGGTATATTTGGAAGCCATAACCTTTTAGCTTTCTTATTAACAGAACTAGAAATATCGATAATACTTTTTAATATAGAAGTTATCTGTTCTCCTTTTGCTTCTGTCTTTCTAGAAGTAGCTGCTTGAATACTTTTAATTGGAATACCAAAGTCATTTATAAAGTTTATACTTTTATCTACTTGTTTAACAATCTTTTCAGATGGATAATACTTAGCACCACACCATGCAGATTGTCCTAGTGCAAAATATTCATCATAACCAACTTGTAAATAAAACCTTCCTGTTTGTTTTATGCTAGCAGCTTCTGGACGTTTTAACATTTCTTTACTATCAGCTTCATCTTGAACTTTTAAACAAACTCTAAACTTAGTATTAGACCAAATTTGATCATTAACAACACCACTTGGTTTTTGGGTTGCAAGTATTAAATGAACACCTAAACTACGTCCTATTCTGGCAACAGATATTAAATTATCCATAAAGTCTGGTTGTTGACTTTTAAGTTCAGCGAACTCATCACAGATTATAAATAAATGTGGTATCGCTTCTGTTAGTTTACCTTCCTTAAAGAATCTTTGATATTTATAAATATCAATTGTACTCTCCCCTAAATTATCTCTAGCACTATTAAATAAAGCTTGTCTTCTTTGAAGTTCACTATTAATACTAACTAAAGTTCTATCCATCTCAGCTTTATCTAAGTTTGTAATAGTTCCTGCTAAGTGTGGTAGATTGATTCCAGTAACTTTATTTTCAAAAGCACCTGCTAAACCTCCACCTTTATAATCGATTAAAATAAAGGCAACATCATCAGGACTATAATTAATAGCCATTGATAAAATATAGGTAATAATGAATTCTGATTTACCACTACCTGTCATCCCTGCTATTAAGCCATGAGGTCCATGATACTTTTCATGAAGGTCTAAATACATTAAATCTCCATCTTCGGAAACACCTACTTCTGCTTTTAAACTAGTAGTAGAGTCAGACGTATTCCATCTATTTAAAATATTAAGTTGTTCTACTTTTCCTACTTTTTCCATTTCAAGAAAAGTAATCATATCTGGCAATTCTTTTAGTCCATCTTCAAACTCTATTGGAATATTTGATAACACTTTAGTAATTTGCATCATATCAATATTATAATTAATCTCATCAGAGAAAGCTATCTGTTCTTGCTTTTCATAAGAATTCTTTAATATACCAGAATTATTATCACCAACAGTAATAAAATTATTACATTTACTTGGTAACTTACTTAATCTATTTTCTATTATCAACAGACTAAAACCAATATCTTCATCATCTTCTGTTTCAGTAATTGTCTTAATTAAATCATATCTTTTAAGCATATCTAAATCGTCAACTATAACTAAATAATGTGGTTTATATGGATTACTTTTCCCTTGCTTTTGATTTAGTCTTTGATTAGCAACTAATTCTAAGTAATCTGCCACATTTTTAGTAGAATCCAAATCAGTTGCAAAGAGTCTAAAATTCATCTCATTAGTAAAGGTGTGTTTTAAATATCTAAGATATTCAAAATTACCTTTATTATTTTCATTAGTGAAAACAGCTATTTTAATATCTTCATAACTATAAAATGCTAATAGTTGAACAATTACATTATGAACAAAATTAACTGCCTTATATCTTTCTCCCATAATTGCTGTTGTTTTATTTTCATATAAAGAATATCCTATAGGGACATTTTCAATATATTTAAATTCCTCTACTAACTTATCAGCAGCATCTCTTAATTCGCTCTCATCAATGGTAAATCCTTCTTCAGGATAATCTATTTTTACATCTAATTTTTCTTTTCCTATACCAAGTCTTACTACTAAAAAGTCGCTTTGATCAACTCTTTTATCCCAAAAGTTAATACTTTTGTTCTTAATAATATTTAAGCATTCATTAACTGTTATTAAATTTTCAAACAAAATATTTTTCTGTAACTTAGCTTCTTCTGTCAATTCTTTTCTTTTCTCATCCAAGTAAGCAGTGTATTTTTTTATTAACTCTTCTTTATGTTTCTTTTTCATTCTTCTGTTATACCACTGAGTAACTAATGGCCATACTAACATAGAAACTAACATCGCTCCGCTTGTAACAAGTTGAGGCCATGAATCAGCTACTGTTGTTTCTTTAGAATAAATACGTGATATTGTATTGAGAAGCATGGTTAAAGACATAATACCCATTGTAAGCATAGGACCAATGGTAAGTATTAAAGGTAGTTGATTAGAATCATTTTCACGCGGTGGGGCACTTAATTTTATTTCTTTTGTTTCAATAACTCTTCTAATTCGAGGTGATTTTGAAAAATAATCGTCTTTACTGTATAAATCTATGTCTTTAACTTCAACATTGATAGGTTTATCTAGTTCTGGAAAAGAATAACTAGTTAATTTTGAAGTTTCTAGGTTAATGTTAGCGACTAAATTTGTTATTAAAAGGTTATTTAAAAATAGTAAAGATAAACCATATATTTCAATTAAATCTCCATTATTTATAGTGTAAGAACTACTAGATAAAATATGTTTATTAATATAAATAGGAAGGTTATCACTTTTCTCTAATATTAATCTTCCTTCTTTAATACTAATTTTTGCTAATAGGTTGTTTAAGTAAGGACAATTATAATTAATAGTAGCAGCACTCACATTACCTACTATTAAATTTATATTAGAATCATATGAGTATACTGCTATATTTTTAAAACTAATATCACTAACATGAATTAAATAATTAATATTATTTCTTCTTAATATATAAAAATTATTAGGTACAATCACTTCTCTACTATTACCATTATTAGTAATGATTTTGACATCACTAGTTTCATAAAGAACCCATTTACCCTCACTTGCTTCTACATTTATTAATTTACTTTCTTCTTTTTCATTAAAGTCAAAAGTATAACTTCCAGATACTTCTTCTGGTAGTTTAAAATCTATAATTTTATCATTCAAAAACAATGTTATCTTCATATGCTTACACCTTTTCTTACCTTATATATTAATTATAGCATTTATTTATTTATTCGAAAAGATATTAAAAAGAAAAACTCCAAAATGGGGTTATATGTGCTTCTTATAATCAGAATCATTATTTTGCTTTATTTTTTCTAAACCATCTTGCAAAATATGTAATTTAATTAGAATAATTACTCTTATATAGTCTTTATCTTTTAACATTGAAGCAATTCCTCCAATTCTAGAAAGACTTTTTAAACTTTTTATATAATCAAAAACTTCGTTATATGTACTAGTAATTATTAATTTCTTGTGAACATCTTTTTCTGATATAAATTTCTTTATATAATCTTGTTGAACTGCATTTCTAAGTTCTCCTATATGATCTTTAATTATTATCATTTCTTCAATCATATTAATTTCATCATTAGTTTTTGAAAAAAGTTGTACCTCATCAAAATTTATTTTTAAATTTATATATTCTTCAACTATTTCATCATCATCTGTTTTTTCTACTCTATCTTTTAAATTATTAATTTTATCTTGTAAATAAAATGCTTGAGATATAAGCATAGCCACTTCATCATCAATAGAATTAAAATAGCTCTTAACCATACCATCAAAATTTTCTAAATGTTGATGGTACCAGTCAAGAATCTTATTATATGCATTTTCCATTGTTACATCTATTTCTGCTCTTGCTATATCATATCCAGCATAATATTTATATTTTTCAGTTAATTCTTCTATTTTTCTTAAAAATACATTTTCAATACTATATTTTTCTTTTATTTCTAATAATTTTTCATAAAGCTCATCAAAACTACAGTTATAATTTATTGTTTCAGTCACTTCATCCTTATTAATACCATTCTTCTCATAAAATTCTTTTTCAAAGTCTTTATACACCATAATTATTTTAGTAAGTGCACTTAGATAATTACTATCAACCTCACTAACTGTATTATATGTTTTTGATGAAAAATTCCTAATAATTTCATTTATATAAAAAACATAATTTGGAAAGAGTTGTACATATTTTTTTAATTGATATATCTTTAACACCTCTATTCTTTCCATCATATAATTAAAAACTACATCTATATTCTCTTGATAATCACTTCTATCTTTATTATTTAGTAATGTTTCATATGCTAAATTAATATTTTTTAGTTTTTCTTCAGCTTTTATTCTTTCTTTATCATCTTTAAAATTATCTGGATGATATTTCTTTGCTAATTTACGATAAACTATTTTAAGTTCTTTTTCACTATAACTACTACTAATCTTTAAAATTTCTAAGGCCTCATAAACTGTCATATATAATCCCCTTTTCAGATTGATTCATATTATATAACAAAACATATTGCTTGTCAAAAATTACTACAAAAAACAGAAGATAATAAGTCTCCCATTTTTTATTAAACTATATTTTTCTACTATTCAAGGTTAAGCTTATTTTTAAGAATATAATTAGTTATTGGTGTAATTATCGCTGTAATAATAATTACAAGTCCTATTAATATACCAAATAAGATATTAACAGATGATATTACACCTACTTCATTATCAAGAGTTCTTACAAAATCAGGGCTAATTGTTCCTATAAAGACAAGAGAGAATGTAAAGTACATTTCATAGATAATGTAAAGGATTATGTAAGCAAGAAAACTAAAGCCTAGTTTATTATTATTTTTTAATTGTCCTAATGCTATAGATAAATAACATACAGCAAGTCCTGATATATATGCTACAATCATAAGAATTGCAGTAAGTATTAACATAACAACAGCATCACCTGGTATATCTTTAAAGAAGTAAACTATACCATCTACAAAAGAAGTCCACTCTCCACTACCTATTATTAATATGATAATAGATATAAACATAACAACAAGACTTGATAGCATAGTAACAACACTTGTTATAAATTTAGATGTAATAATAGTACCTTTCTTAACAGGTAAAGTATTTGTTAAATATCCTCTTTCACTAGCAAAGTCTAGATAAAAATCTCTAATACTTAAGAAAAATGTTCCTATTACTAATACCATTAATATTACAACATAACTTAATATCATTAATCCGTTTAAAGTAGAAAATAAATTAGACGTATCACTTAAATTATTAAGGATAACTGTTAATATAGTAATAACTAATGTAATTAGATATATTGGTAGTAAAGTCTTATAAAGATTCTTAAAATCATATTTTAATAATTTACCTAACATTTAAATTCCTCCCTAAATAAATCATTAATAGACATATTAGTTTCTTTTCTAATCTCATCTGTACTACCACTTCTTACGACTTTACCATTCTTTAAAAATATTACTTCATCTAACACTTTTTCTAAATCACTAATTAAATGAGTTGAAATAAGTAGTGAAGCATCATTACTAAAATTAGTTAATATTGTATTAATAATATAATCTCTTGCAGCAGGATCTATCCCACCAATAGGTTCATCTAAAATATATAGTTTCGCTTTCCTACTCATAACAAGTATTAATTGTACTTTTTCTTTAGTACCTTTAGACATTGTCTTTAATTTTTGATTTAAATCAAGTCCTAACTTACCTATTAACTCTTTCGCTTTATCTATCCTAAAGTCTTCATAAAAGTCTTTAAAATAGTTAAGTAACTCTAATACTGTCATATTATTATTTAAATAGTTTTTATCAGGTAAGTAAGAGATTAACTTCTTAGTTTCAACTCCAAGGTCTAGTCCTTCTACTTTAATAGAACCAGAATCTTCTTTTAATAAGTCATTTATTAACTTAATAAGAGTTGTCTTACCACTACCATTAGGTCCTAAAAGTCCTACGATTTTACCTTTAGGAATGCTAAAAGTAACATCATCTAATACTCTATTAGCACCATAACTTTTACATACATGACTAACTTCTAATAAAGCCATTAAATTTCACTCTCCTTTAGTATTTTCTTAATATCAGCATCACTATATCCTAAAGATTTTAAATTATTAATAAAATCTTGATATAGACTCTTTGCAAGTAATCTTTTCTCTTTTAAGATAAACTCTCTATTATCAGTAACATATTTACCACTAGTTCTAACTGTATAAATAAATCCCTCTTCTTCTAATCCTTGTAAAGCTTTCTGCATTGTATTAGGATTTACTTGATATTTAAGGGCAAAGTCACGAACAGAAGGTATTTTACTACTAGGTAATAACTCTCCTTTAAATATCTCTTTTTTAATTATTTCTTCTAGTTGTAAATAGATAGGTTTATCATTATCAAAAACATAACTTATAATTATCACCTCTTTTGTGTTACTTGATTAATACAGTTATACAATAAATATATGTTAATGTCAAGTAAAAATACCAAATTAATATTTGATACTAAAATAATATTTTTATTGCATTATTATTGCATTATTATTGCATTATTATTGCATATAATTAAATAAAAGTATTATAATAATATTGGAGGACTGAGATGATGATTGATTTTATAGAAGATTCAAGAAATGAATTTAAAGAAATATTAAATGACAAATTAGAAAAGGAAATAATTAGTTTTTTAAATGCCAATGGTGGTAATTTGTATATTGGTATATCCGATAATGGTAATGTAGTTGGTATAAATGAAAACATTGACGATATGCAATTACAAATAAAAGATAGAATAAAAAATAATATTTTACCCGCTACAGTTGGATTATATGACATAGAAGTAAAAGAACATGACGATAAAAAATATTTACATATTATAATTGCCAGTGGTAATGAAAAACCATATTATGTAAGAAAAAAGGGAATGACACCTGAAGGATGCTTTATTAGAATTGGAAGTTCTTGCGAGCCTATGAGTCAAAAACAAATTGAAGAATTATTTTCTAAAAGGACCAGAAATTCTCTTAAAAATATTGTATCCCCAACCCAAAATTTAACTTTTTCTCAATTAAAAATATATTATGAAGAAAAGAAATATAAGATAAATGATAACTTTTTAAACCAATTAGGGCTTGTAATGGATGATGGTAAATATAATTATCTTGCATATCTTTTGGCTGATAATAATGATATCTCTATAAAAGTTGCAACATATTCCGGTAATGATGCCTATGATTTGATTGAAAATGAAGAATATGGTTATTGTTGCTTAATTAAAGCTGCTAAAAATGTCATTAATAAGTTTGAACAAGTTAATAAAACTTTCACTAAAATAACTAGTGAAGATAGGAAAGAGATTAAAATGTTTGATAACATTTCAGTCAAAGAAGCAATTACCAATGCTTTTGTTCACACACTATGGGAAAGAGAATATCCACCCAAATTTGAAATATTTAATGACCATATTTCAATCTCATCAACAGGAGGATTACCCCTTCACGTATCAAAGACTGATTTTTTAAAAGGGTTTTCTGCACCAACTCATCCAGAATTAATGAGAGTATTTAAAGATTTAGAATTAGTTGAACAATTAGGAACAGGTATTATTAGAATTTTAAAATCATATAGCAAAGATGTTTATGAGTTTAGTGATAATTTTATCAGAGTTAATTTTAAATTTAGAACTTCTAAAACTCTAGTTAATATACCAAAATCAGTAGATAATAATATTTACTCATTATCTGAAACACAAGAAAATATTTTGAAGTTAATAAGAAAAAATAGTAGAATAACTCAAAAAGAAATAAGTGATAAATTAGGAATAAACATCACTACTGTTGCTAGAAACTTAAAAGACTTAAAGAATAAAAATGTTATTAATAGAATTGGTTCAAACAAAAATGGTCAATGGGAATTGTTATAACTCCATTGACTTTTTAATTCTTTAATTTAAATGTTTTAGGGGCATAGTAATATATTAAAATTAAAGATATTATAGAATAAAGTATTACA
>CALVUY010000003.1 GCA_944363705.1 uncultured Bacilli bacterium
ACTAGTTACCCATACTTTCTTTTGTTTCTTTTTATAACCTAAGATAAATAAAGCGATTAAAGCAATATAAAGAATCGCAAATAAAACTATCATACCAATTCTCATAAATAACACCTTCTATTCTATAAGTATTATATCAATGTTTTTATAGAGATACAATTGCTAAAATTCATTTAAAACAATTTTGTTTTTTTAATGTACCTAAAGATATTACATAATTTTCTTTTGATAATAAACTGAATATTCTAATAAATTATGCTTATTATAAAAAGAAACTGCTGGTGTATTTTTGGGAAAAGCCAATACTCTAATATATTTAGCATTTTGCTTTGCTACTTCATCTTGAAATGCTAAAAACAACAAATCTCCGATACCTTTTCTGCGATATTTTTTATCAACACAAATATGATTAAGAAAAGCAACTTTATCATAATATACTATGGAAGGTTCCATTACTTCTCCATCAATAAAACCCACTACTTGATTATTATTTTCTTCACAAACTAACAAGATATAGTTTTCATCCTTAATTTGTTTTTTTATTTTTTCCTTGCCTTCATCAGTATCAAAGGCATGAGGTTTTAAATTAGAATCAAAAGATATTTCAGTATCTTCAATTTGTAGATGCAAATCCAAAAGGTCTTCAAAATCATTAATATTTGCTTTTCTAATAATCATAATTTTCATCTCCTTATTATATTAATGTTATAGTTTGTGCATTTATTTTACATTTTGGCTCATTTTCATTTTACATTTTGGCTGGTTTTTATTTTTTATATTTTAATTGTATTTTTCTTTCTAATTATTAAATCGTAATAAATAACCATCAGGGTCCTTTACTAAAAACTCTTTATCTAAATAAGTTTTACCATTAACATCATATTCATTTATCATTATATCTTTAAAGAAGATTATATTTTTATTAACTAAATCTTGATAATAGTTATCTATATCACTTACAGTCATACTTATATTAATGCCTCTACCAAAAGGATACTCTAACTTACCTGTATTCCAGTTATCATTAATTTCTTCTATCATTAATTGATTACCTTCTAGTTCTAGAAAGGCAAACTTATCTTCTTTTCTTTCATACATTATTTTAAATCCTAGATTAAGGTAAAACTCTTTACTTTTATCTATATTAGTTACACTTAATTCTGGTATTAATTTGTTAAATTTCATAATAATTTCCTTTCTTTGTTACAATTATATCATTTCCTAGACTATAATAATAACTTATTTTCTTATTAAGAATAAACTATATTGGAAAGGAGAATTGCTATGTTTGGAGAATCTTGTAATAATAATGCTCATCCACGTTGTCGTTTCTGTTATGTTCAAGGGCCAACTGGTCCTACTGGTCCTGCTGGAGGTCCTACAGGCTCAACTGGTCCTACTGGGCCTACAGGACCTACTGGGGCAACTGGAATGACAGGTCCTACCGGTCCAACAGGGCCAACTGGTTCTACGGGAGCGACTGGTTCTACAGGTGCTACACCAAATCTTACTATAGGTACTGTTACAACAGGAGCACCAGGAAGTACTGCTACTGCCAGTATAACAGGAACTGCTCCTAACTTTGTTTTAAGTTTAAGTATCCCACAAGGACCAACAGGTCCTACAGGGGTTAGTGGCCCTACAGGAGCAACTGGGGCAACTGGTATTACTGGACCTACTGGAGCTACGGGGCCAACTGGTCCAACGGGTGCGACAGGTCCTACCGGTCCTACAGGTTCTAGTGATTCATAATACTTAAAAAGAAGTTTAATCACCATTTTAAACTTCTTTTTTTACTATATTATTTGTTTTCTAATTGTTCAAGTATTTCAAAAGTGTTTTCTTGTTTATACTTAATAAATTTATCATCATTTTTAATATTTTCAATTAAAAGCTTTATTTCCTCACTATTAGTCCTATATAAATAATAGTATTTTTTATCTCCGATTTTCAAGTTACCATATTTATCAATAGTATAACAATCTTTATAATTTTTTATATTATTAAATTCTTCTTCTGTATAAATATACTGATAATTATTTTTCCCTTTATTTATATTTTCTAAATCTTTATATGTAACCTTGTAATCTTTAATTATTTTTTTAAATACTTGATAAATATATTCAGAATTATTGTATCTTTTGTTATCTATTCTATTTATTTCATTTCCTCTTTTTACATAATTATTAATAAAACTTGTATCTTTGTCCTTAAAAAACGAATCATTTTTACTATTTAAATATTTAATATTAGAAAAAAATACTCTTATAATTTCTTTATGCCATTCATTATTACTAGAACTATTATATATTTCTTGTATATAATAATTTAAATCATCTTTTAAATTATCTTCTATTTTTTTAAATAAATTACGAGTTAACTTAGCACTTTCTTCTGTAACTGGAATATTATATATACCATCACGATATAAAATATTAAAAGTTATTAGATAATCTTCTATTTTAAGAGGAACTTTTCTTGTATTTTTAGATGAAAGTTCTGAATATAAGTTATCTATTAAATCTTGATATGAATAAAGTTCATATGTATTCTTACAACTACAGTCTTTACCTTTTTTTCCATCAAGAGTTAAATATATGTATATTTTTCTATATTTTTTTAATTCTTTATTACCTTCTAATTTTTCATAATATGTTTTCGTTTGGTTAGAATGTTCAGGGCTTTCAAGTTTCGCTTCTATAAGAATAATAAAATATTTTTTTATATTTCCTTGTTTTATACCAAAAGTAATATATAAATCTGGAATATATTTGCCTATTTTTTTCCTAATATCTGGTTCTGAAAAATCAATAATATCATAATCTTCAGATAAATTAATACCTTCAAAATAATCTTCATTATTTTTTTTATCTTGCCTTTGATTTTCTTTTATAAACTTTAATAATTGTTTCATTGATTTAAGACCATATCCATAAATGTTATCTTTCTTTAATAGGGATGCCAAAAAGTTAGTATGAATATCTTCATAACGAAACAATCCTATCTGTTCTATAATACCAATGTCTAAATAGTAATTATAAAAGTCTTTCCATTCTTTGCTTTCTAATATTTCTAATACTTTATTATCCATATCTATACCTCCGCCAATATTATAAGATATTTTGTTTTTTTTAACAATATAGAAAAAGAACAGCTTAAGCTGTACTAATTGAGAAGAAATATACCAATATTAAGGTAAGTTGCAAATAATAACCATATTAGATAAGGGATTTGTAAACAACCACTAATCTTATTATTTTTCAATAATTCTTTAATCATAATTATAACTAATATTATTAATAAAATTATCCAAAAGAAAGCGGTAAAGTACATTTTTAAAACAAAGAATATTATAGGCCAAAATAAATTTACAAAGAGTTGTAATAAATAGATTTGATTTAAGTCTTTATCATTTTCTTTGTCTTTGGTCGCAATAAAGTAAGATACTCCCATTAAAATATAAAGTATTGTCCAAACAATAGGAAATATATATGATGGAGGGCTAAGTGGAGGCTTTACCATATCCCCGTAATTCATATAACCTGATATAATTAAACCTACTAATGATCCTCCTACTATTGGTAATAAACTATAAATTATTCTTTTTATCATAAAGTCCTCCTTAATATATTTATATGCAACTATTACTTTTTAATAAGTTTTTCATAAAATATATAGAGGTGTATTTATGAGTAAATATAAAGTATGTGTTTATACTATATGTCTAAATGAAGAGAAATTTGTTGATAGATGGTATGAATCTATGAAGGAAGCTGATGAGATTTATGTTCTTGATACAGGTTCTACTGATAATACGGTAGAAAAACTAAAAGAAAAAGGGGTTCATGTAGAGGTTAAAAAAATAGAGCCTTGGAGATTTGATGTAGCAAGGAACGAGTCTTTAAAATTAGTGCCAGTTGATACTGATATTTGTGTATGTACTGATTTAGATGAAGTATTTTTACCCGGTTGGAGAGATGAGTTAGAGAAAGCTTGGCATGATAATACTACAAGACTTAGATATATTTATAACTGGTATTTAGATGAAAACAATAATCCTATAATAAGTTTTTATTATGAGAAGATTCATAAAAGATTAGGTTATTCTTGGTATCATCCAGTTCATGAAATATTAAAGTATGATGGTGTTGAAACTTTTAATGTTACTGAAAATATTATTTTAAATCATTATCCTGATAGAACTAAGTCTAGAAGTAGTTATCTTCCTTTACTTGAAATCTCCGTTAAAGAAGATCCTAATGATGATAGAAATATGCATTACTTAGGTCGTGAATATATGTATTATGGTAAATATAACGAAGCGATTGATACTTTGATTAAGCATTTAAATTTAGAAAATGCTACTTGGAAAGATGAGCGATGTGCTTCTATGAGATTTATTGGTAGATGTTATAAGTACTTAAAAAGATATGATGAAGCGAAAATGTGGCTAGAGAAAGCAATTAAAGAAGCGCCATACTTAAGAGATCCTTATATGGAAATGGCTTTACTTTATTATGAATTAGATGATTATGATAATACCATTCATTATGTTAATCTTGCTTTAAATATTAAAAGTCATACTAAGAGCTATATAAATGAGACATTTAGTTTTGGTTATACTCCATATGATTTATTAAGTATTTCATACTATAATAAAGGAGAAATAGAGGCTAGTAAAGTATTCTTAGAGAAAGCAATAAAGATAGAGCCAAATGATGAGAGGCTTAATAATAACTTAAAGATAATTAATGAGAAATTAAAAGAAACTACTGAGTAAATTTTCAGTAGTTTTAATCTATGAAGTCAAAACCTTTTATTTTTACCTTACTTCTTCTATATTTATCACGTTTTTCTAAAGGTACAGTTTTACAGATTGACTCAAGTTCCATTTTTAATCTTAATTCTTTATCAGAAATCATATAATCTGGTAAAGACCAATTAACATACTTACCTTGTTTTTCATCATAGACTTGTTTAGGAATTTGATATATCTTATAGTCATGTAAAATATAATCATAGAAGGTCTCATAGATATTAAATTTTGATGTAGTAATCGTTCTATAAAGTGTACTTTCAACAGAATCATAATTACAAGCCATTACTAAAATATCTTTTAAAAATCTATCTCTTCCTATAAAGTTTTCTGTTTCTTTTTTTATGCCTGTAGCATAAGACAAATCAACATATTCATTTATGTCATCCCAAATAGTATATTTACTTTTATAAACATTGATTAAATATTTTACTAAAGCTAAACGCATTTTTTGTTCTTTGGGATTAACATCATATTCTCTTGTACATAAAACATGTTCCCAATCTATTAAATTTTGTAATATCTCATCTTTAGTAAAGTATCTTAATTCATCTTCATCTGGATTAGTATAACTCATGAAAAATGGAAGAACGAATCCACCTGCGTGAGCAACTCTTGCATAACCATCGACATCAAAAAGTGTTCCTTCAGGGGTAATATAAGTTCCATCATTCCACCACTTTTTATCATTTTTATCTCTTTTTCCAAATCTTTCAACATAGTTATCATAATAATAAGTCATAGATATTCCTCCAATTAATAAATTAGTTTTATAATATCACATTTTTATATGTTTCACACTAATTTATTTGCTATTTCCCCATCTTTTCATTATAATAACTAGCATGGAGGAAAGAATATGAAAGAAAAAGAAGCTTTAGGTATTAATGATTATGACTTTATTTATTATGAACTTAGTCCAGAACAGCAACCTATTGAAGAGGTAATTAAAACAAGTGAATTTATTGAAAATGACTTTGCTAATTATCTAAAGGAAAATTATCCTAATTATTATAGTAAAAACATAAGAATTAAGTTTATAAACTGGGGACATATGGAAGTTGTTTATGTCTTAGATAATGGGCATAAAAAATATACTTTATTAATGGGACAACCTAATTTAGAATATGGTAAAGTAAAGAGTGAATATGACAACTTAAAAATCCTTAGTAAAAATAATGATGATGTAGTTAGTCCCCTACTTTATTATGGTAGTCCTAAGTATAATAGAGAAATTTATATGACTCCTTACTATTATCAAGCTAGATGTATAAGTTATTTAGATGAAAAGTTAGGTATTTATGTACCTGAACCTGATTATCACTTTGAAGAGTTTAAGGAAGATGATAAAGATGTTATTGAAGAAGTTATTACTGCTAAGATAATATCTTTATATAATCAAAATACTCATATTGGGCTTGATGAATTTAATGTTAGTAGTGGTGACTTTATTTTAGAAAAAGGATTTGAAGATAGTAAAAATAATGCTAGTAAGCTCTTTGAAGAAATGAAAGTAATTGCAGCAAGAAAACTAGTTAATATGTCATTAGATGATTATATAGATTTAATTTATAAAAGACTTGAGATGTTTAATAGTAAAAACATTGATAAAGGTATAGATTTAGGTTTTAGCAAAGTAAAAAATAAATAAATATTATGAGATTTAACGTTATAATAAGTTGCTTATAAAGTACGACATAAATTTGACAAAATAATGTAGATATGTTATAATATGGCTACATTAAATTTAAAGGGGGGTAATATTATGGCTCATATAACTAATGTTAATATTAATACCGATAAAATAGATAGAGATAGGAGAATACTTTCTCTTAGTGATTTTCATTTAACAGAGGATAAAGGATTTGAACACTTAAAAGAAATAAAAAGTAAAACTGATATGACAAAAATATCACATATTGTAATGCCTGGGGATATTATCAATGATGTTAATGAACTAAAAGATAATAAATTTAGAAATAAAGTGTTACAAGCATTATCAGATTTTGCTGATGATAAACACGTATTTTTAAGTGCTGGTAATCACGATCAAATGACACTTAATAATAAAGAATGGCAAAGAGGAGATTATTCTTTGCTACAAGAAACTATTGAAGAATTGCCTAAGTTTCATTTATTGGAAAATGGTGAAAGAATAACAGTTAATGATATTACATATAGTGCTTTTTCTCCTGATTATTCATATTATGAAGATGAAGATAAAGAAAGAAAAGATTTAGAGGCTGAAAGTGATTATGAAGAAGCATTTATGAAAAATTATAATGCTAATCTATTTGATAATAATACATTTAATATTTTATTAACACATGAACCTCAATCTATTATTAAGCTTAGTACAAAAAAAGGTAGCTGTATCCAAGATAATACTGATTTAGTTTTATCTGGACACATGCATGATGGAATGTTACCACACTTTTTTAAGAGATTCTGTGGTAACATAGGTATTATTTCACCTCAGATGCAATTGTTACCAAAATATGCACATGGAACTGTAGAGGTTGGTGATACAACTTTCGTTATTAATGGTCCTGTTAATGCTAGAGTTGAAAGTGCTTTAATTAATGAAATTTATGGTTCTAATGCAACTGTTGTAGATTTAGTAAAGACTAAAAGACGATAGAACTAAAAGACTATTGCAAAACTTTTACAATAGTCTTTTTATTATGCTTTAGTTCTTTCTACGCTTTTTAAATAATAAAATCCATCTTCATTAAGAGTATAAGTATATGTGTATTGCTCTAATTTATCTTTATTATCTTCTATATACTTATTATAAGTATTTTCTCTTTCTTCACTGTTATTAGTTGTATTTTCATTAATAAGTAGTTCTCCTAAAGAAGTAGTTTTATTATAATCTTTATACATCTGTTGACTCATACCATCTAAATAGACTGTAGCACTTACTATTTCTATTCTATCATTATATTTCGTAGCACTTATTATTTTTTCATGTACACTAAAAGCAGTAGTACCTCCACAACCTGTTTCACCTGTGTAAGAATATCTTTTATTAGCAGTATCATAAGTTAAAGTCATACATAATCCATCTGTTATTTGATTAACTTGATGATAAGTATTTGGTCCAAATGTTCTTTCATAAATATCTTTTAAAGTATCCTCATCTAAATAGTAAGTAGTTGTAAGATTAGGACTCGTACCTGTAGAATAATGTTCTACTAAAGGTGACCATTGTCTTGCTAATAAAATCATTTTATCTTCTTCACTCATATCACTTACTTTATAACCACCATCTCTATAAATTTGGGCTTCTGGTCCAATAGATAGACGATGGGCATTATTAAATAAGTATTTAATGTTTGAATTTTCAGGGTCAAGCTCTACTCCTGTATTTTTTTCTTCAGTATCATCACTAGGATTATTTTCTTCTACTTGTTCATTTTCTACAGTAGTGTTATTTAGTTTAATGATATCTTTATCAACTAGGATATAAAATACTAAGCCTATAATACATAATATTAATAAGACTATTAAAACTATTACCCCTTTGTTTTTCTTTTTCTCCATAATTAATTCACTCTCCTACTTTTATATTAACACAATTTTTATAATAACAGTTATATAAACAAGTATTTTTATGTAAATAAATGTAAAAAACTGCACTAGGAGTCTAGCACAGTTTATTTTTATTTGTTTTGTAGTTTACCTTTCATTCCTTTTAAACCATTATGAGCGAATCCTTGTAAAATATTTGTATTAAAGGAATGAGTTTTACTCTCGCGTTTTTTATAATCTTTAATAGCAATACTAACCATATCATCTAATAGTTCAGTATAATCTTTTCCTTTAGGATCCCATAAATAGAAGGCAAGGGAACCTGGTATTGAGTTAATCTCATTAACATAAACTTTTTTAGCTTTACTATCAATTAACATATCAATACGGGCATCTCCACTACTTCCTAAAGCTCTAAATACTTTGACAGCAAGTTCTTCTACTTCTTTAGTCATTTTATCGGTAAGGTCTGCAGGTATTTTTCTATCGGCAGAAGCCATTCCTTTAGAACCTTTTAGTGGAGTTACTTTAGCACCAAGTTTTCCTTTAACTTTACCACTACCAACATATTTTTCATCATATGTTAAGAAAGCACTCTTTGATAATACTTCTTCTATAACACTTGTCTCTTGGTTTTCATAATTACCTAAAACAGAAATATTTACTTCCATTAAATTTTTAACTACTTCTTCTACTACTATCTTACTATCATAGTTAATAGCTTCTTCAATGGCTTTAACTAACTCATCTTTATTATTTGCAACACCTATTCCTACACTACTACCAGTTGTAGCAGGTTTTACAATAACTGGATATTTAATTTTCTCTACCTTTTTAATTACTTCATCAGGATCATTTTTATAATCTGTATCATAGAACCATGTATATGCTGGAACTGGAATATCATTAGCTTTAAAGATATCTCTCATATATGCTTTATCTTGTGATACAACTGCTGAGTAAACATTAGGTCCAACATATGGAATACCTACTGTTTGGAAATATCCTTGTAGTACACCATCTTCTACATTAGTACCATGGGTAATTGGAAATATTACATCTAAATCTGTAACTATCTTTTTAAATAGTCCCTTACTTTGTAATACAAAGGCTCCATCTTTTTTATATAATACGACATTACTTGCATATTTCTTAATTAAGTCTAAATCCTGATATACTTCAACATCCATTAACATGTTACCAGTATACCACTCACCATCTTTAGTTATATAGATTGGAATAATATCATATTTTTCTTGATTTATTTTATTCATGGCTTGAACTGCTGAAATAATACTTACTTCATGTTCAACGGATTCACCACCGAATACAACTCCTAATTTAATTTTCATTTTTTCATCCTCCTACTTTTCATTATATGTATCAGGTAAATCATTTTCAAATAAGGCATAGATTTCTTTCTTTGTTTTTATACCTCTTATAAAATTATATGCTTCTTTAACATCATTGTAAACAATTAAATTATCCATATTATATTTAGCTTCCCTTAATCCCTCTTTAATAGGTTTAGTCCTCTTTTCACCAATTAGAACTACATAGTCTGCTTTAGAAATAGTAGCGATTTGTTTTCCAAACTCTTTATTAAGTTCTTCTTCTTTATCTCCTAACTCTATCATACCTGGTGTTACTACTACTTTTAGCCCTGGCATCATAGATAAAACTTCTAAAGCACTCTTAGCACCTACTGGATTTGAGTTATAAGCATCATCTATTTGATAGAAGTAACCCATTTTCTTAAGTTCTAGTCTATGTTCAACTTGTTTAACATTTCTAACGGCTTGTTGTAGTTTAGAAATTGATATACCAAATTCACGTCCTAAAGCAAGTCCTGCTAGAATATTATAAACATTATGATTTCCTAATAGTTTAGTTTCAAACGCATATTTTTTCTTATCTCCTTTAAATGTTACATCAAAGGTAGTTCCAACACTAGAACATTTTATATTGCTAGCATGAACATCTACATCTTTCTCATCGATACCAATCCATAATATTTTACATTTATTTTTTAAATCATAACTTACTTGTTTAGGATCATCTTTATTAAGTACTCCTACTCCATCAAGAGGTAATGATTCAATAAGTTCAAATTTAGTCTTCCTTATATTTTCTTCACTACCAAAACTTTCTAAGTGAGCAGTTCCAATTCTTGTTAAGATACCATATTTAGGATGAACTAAATTACATAAATCTTTAATTTCTCCTCTAATATAGGCACCCATTTCGGCGATAAATACTTCTGTAAATTTATCTAAGTGATTATTAATAGTAATTATTAATCCATAAGGAGTATTTAAGTTACGAGGCGAAGGTAGCGTTGCATATTTAATATTTAATATGTCTGCTAGAATATTCTTACTACTTGTTTTACCATAACTACCTGTTACACCGATAACTTTTAAGTTAGGCATACTCTTTAACTTCTTAACAGCCATACTCTTGAAATGATGATATACATATTTTTCTAAAGTATATTTGTTAATAAAGTTTGCTAGTAAGATTATAAAAGTATTTAAATAGGCAAAAAGTATAAAGATAAAGATTAAGAAATGACTAATTAATAGATTATCTCTATATATAATAATAAATACTATTGGTATTAAATGTAATATTGTTGTAGTTGCAATTAATCTTTTTACTCTTGCAGTTATTACTAAAGGTTTCTTTACTTGTTCATTCTTTAAGTCTTTTCTAAATTTATAGATATAAATAATATATAAAAGTATAACAATAATATTTAAGATTAAACTTATAGTATCATCATTAATTAAGAAGACATTTGCAACTGCTACTATAAGCACTGCTAAAAGTTCTAGTGAAAAGAAATTAGAACTATTATTAACAACCCATTTAACATAACGGTTGTTTTCATTATATAAATTTTGTTGTAACATATGTAAACTTTTTTTAGATTTGATGATAATTGCTATGATAGCAACTAAAATTAAAAGTATTTCAATCATATTATCCCTCCATGAAATTATTTATAATATTTATTACCTGGTTTAAATTCTCAAGATAAGCATAATGCGTTCCAGGTAGAACAATTAAGGCTCCATCAGTAAGTAACTCTTCTAAGAGCTTCGCTTCTTCAAGTGGAGCTGCTTCATCCATTTCTCCCCATACTAGAAGAGTTGGAGCAGTTATCTTTTTAGCATAATCAGATAAATCCTCATTAACTGTTTTAACTAAGATTTCTCTCATTTTAGGTGTGGCACTTTTATAATCTTCAGAGCCTATATAGTTTTTAGCAATCTCTGCAATTTTACCCATACCTGGTAATGTTTTTGCTTTCTTTAACATTTTCTCTTTTAGAGTTAAGCCTTTTTTAGTTCTAACACAAGGAGCCCCAAATAAGACTACTCTATCTACTTCATACTTTGAAGCATAGACTATAGCAACTCTACCTCCAAAAGAGTGTCCTATTAATGTAGGTTTCTTAATCTTTAACTTTTTCACTAGCTCATGGACTAGTTCGGCATAATCAGATACTGTCCAAACTTCATCTGGTTCAGCACTTTTACCATAGCCAGGAAAATCTAATATTGTAATATGATATTTACAAGATAGCGGATTACCAAGTGGTTCCATCATTTCAATATTTTGTCCCCATCCGTGCAAAAGAATAATATCTTTACCTTTAGCATTACCATATTGTATGTAATTTACTTTATCTAGGTTAATCTTTTCCATACTTCCTCCTATTAGAAGTATATCATAAAAATAAAAAAGAGTCTTTATATTTTAACTCTTTTTTATTTATTTTGACTTTGATTTTACCAAATCTTTTAAAAAGCTATGTACTTCTTCGGCAGTAAGTTCTCTATCTTTTTCTTCACTTACACTACTAAACATATCATCATGATAATATAATCCTAAAAAAGGAGCATCTTTATCTAAATAGTTTTCTTCATAATAGTTTAATTGAGCATCGCTTAAATTTTCTGGAATTGTACAAACAACACTATCAATAGATGCTTCATCATTATCTACTTCTAAATAAAGCATCATATCTAGATATTTTGTAACAAGCCCTGCATTTGGCCAAATCTTAATATAACCATCACCTTTTAGTTCTTCATCTTGCAATGGTTCTAGAAACTCTTCAAACAGTTCATAGACAAGCTCATTATGTCCTATCCTCTCGTTTTCAATTTGTAAAACTTTTCCATCACTATCAACTGCAGTTACTCTTCTCATATAATAACTTCCTTTCTTAACTTTTAGTTTTATGATTCATTTTATCTTTTAAAACATTATATATACCAGTGCTATCAAGTGACTTATCACTAGATAAAGAGAATTTATCTCCATCAAATGAAACTCCAATAAAAGTATCAATACTATTTAAGTAATTATTTTCAAAATATTCAAGTTGGCTAGTAGTAATATCTTTAGGAATAATGCAAACAACGCTATTAACCATTTCATCTTCTTTAATATCTTCTAAATAAAACATAGTCCCTAAATATTTAGTGATAAGGCCTGCATTATTCCAAAATTGAATTATATCTCCTTCGACTTTTTCTTCTTTTATAGGTTCTAATACTTCTTTAAACATTTCATAAACCAAATCATTATGTAATTTAACTACATCTTCAGCTGATGTAATGTTACCATAACTACCTACTGCTATTACTTTTTTCATGCTTATCCTCCTAGTTCTATGTTAACACAAAAAGAAAAAAGAGTCTATTTCGACTCTTTCAACTCTATCTTCTTCTAGCAGAACCATAACTATAAACTTTAATGTCAACTAAAATAAACTTAACTGATTAGAATCAGGTAATTCGTTAAGGATTCCCATCTCTGACATCTTATCAGTTAGAGTCTTTGACACTTTACCACGTTTTTGTAAATCTTCTTTACTTAGGAAAGGTCCCTTTTCTCTAGCTTCCACGATGGTTTTTGCAACGGTTTCTCCTAGTCCATCGATAGTTTTAAATGGTGGTATTAAAGTATTTTCATGTTCAGTATCAACAACAAATCTTGTCGCATCACTTTTCTCTAAAGAAATAGGGGCAAATTTAATTCCACGTGCAGTTGCTTCTAGGGCAACATGAAGGGAATCTATGATATTAGACTCTTTATTAGTAACTTCGAAGCCTTTAGCCATTAAATCTTCATATCTAGTTTTAATAGCATTATAACCTTTTATCATAGTCTCGATATCATAATCATCTACTCTAATTGAGAAGAAGGCTGCATAGTAGAATAATGGTTTATAGACTTTAAACCAAGCGATTCTAATGGCACTCATAACATAGGCACAAGCATGGGCTTTTGGGAACATGTATTTTATTTTATGACATGACTCTATATACCATTCTGGAACGTTAGCAGCTTTCATTTCTTCGACCATACCTTTCCATGTTTCAGGGTCTTTAGTCGCCTTACCTTTTCTAACATGCTCCATTATTTTAAAGGCTCTAATAGGTTTCATGCCCCAGTTCATTAAGTTAACCATGATATCATCACGACAACCTATAACGTCTTTAAAAGGTACAATATTATTTCTAATTAATTCACTAGCATTTCCTGCCCAAACATCAGTACCGTGTGATAGTCCTGATATTTTAACAAGCTCAGCGAAAGTACTTGGTTTTGTCTCAACTAACATTTGAATAACAAAACGAGTTCCAAGCTCAGGTAGTCCTAATGTTCCAGTAGGACATAAGATATCCTCTTCTGTTACTCCTAAGGCTTCAGGACTAGAAAGAATTGAGAATATCTTTTTATCATCCATTGGTAGTGTTGTAATATCTATACCTGATAAGTCTTGTAACATTCTTAAAACTGTAGGATCATCGTGACCTAGTATATCTAGTTTTAAAACGTCTTGGTCAATGGCATGGTAATCAAAGTGAGTTGTTCGCCAAAGCGATGTATTATCATCGGCAGGATACTGGAATGGTGTAAAATCAAAGACATCCATGTATCCTGGTATTACAACGATACCTCCAGGGTGTTGTCCTGTTGTTCTTTTAACACCAGTACATCCTTTGGCAAGACGTTCAATCTCAGTACTTCTTTTACCAACAATTCCATGTTCTTCAAAGTAACCTCTAACATAACCGTAAGCAGTTTTTTCTGCTACTGTACCGATTGTTCCTGCTCTATAAACATTATCAACTCCGAATAGTACTTTAGTATATTCATGAGCTTTCCATTGATATTCTCCTGAGAAGTTAAGGTCGATATCGGGAACTTTATCGGCATTGAAACCTAAGAAGGTTGCAAATGGCATATCTTGTCCTTCTTTACCTAGAGGCTCGCCACATTTAGGGCAAGTCTTATCTGGCAAGTCATAACCTGATGGATAATCTTTTCCATAAGGTATTCCCTCTTCATTAATAAATTCTGAGTACTTACAGTCTTTATTACGACATAGATAGTGGGCTGGAAGAGGATTTACTTCAGTTATTCCCATCATTGTTGCCACGAAAGATGAACCAACAGAACCACGGGAACCAACGATATAACCATCATCATTAGAATGTTTAACTAACTTTTGAGCGATTAGGTAAATAACATCGAAACCTCCACCTATTACACCACCTAAGTTCTTTTTAAGAGTTTTCTCTAAGTCTTCATCTGTTATATCAGGATCAGTTATTTTAAGATTTTCTTTTATTACTTTCTTTACTTCATCAAAGCCTTTTAAAAGAGTATTATGTAAATTAAAGAATAATTTCTTCTTAAACTCATCTTCACTTAGATTAGCCTCTTCTCTTTTTAATTTAGCTTCTACGGCTTTAAAAACTCCATCTCCATATAACTCTGTACTAATTCTCTCTTCAATATTATAAGGAAGTGGTTCTCCATACATATCACTTGCTTTTGTAAAGACTAAGTCAGTAACTGTTTCTACACTTTTATCAATTTTAGGAGAGAAAGGTATTCCTCCTGTTTCAATAATAACTTCTATAATTTCTGTCATATCAGCGATTTTATTAGGATTATCTATAACTATTAGTTTTCTTGTTTCTTCATCTAAGAATGAGAAGTCTTCTAACATCTCTGTTGTTGTTCTAAAGTGATTAGATGGAATATTTTTAATACCCCCTCTTGCTAGAGGATGACGTCCTCCTCCTGGTACTTTTTGATTAACAATGATTTCTCTATATATTTTATCTTCTCTTGTTAGGTGATGAACATCTCCTGTTGCAACAATTAACTTACCAGCATCAATAGTTGTATTAATGATTTTATTGATATTACTAATTACTTCTCCCTCATTGGCAAAGTCACCTGTTTCTACTAAGTGAGAATAACATTCAGGTGGTTGTACTTCAACATAGTCATAGAATCTAATGATATTAGATAGTTCTTCTTCACTCTTACTAGTCGCTTGTTTAAAGACTTCACTTTCATAACAACCACTACCAATTAAAAGCCCTTCTCTATATTCATTAATAACACTTCTTGGGATTCTTGGAGTCTTATATAGATAGGTTGTATTGGCAAAAGATACTATTTTAAATAGATTCTTTAGTCCTTTTTTATTTAGAGCGATGATATTGATATGATTAGTATTACCATATTTATACATCTCTTTAGAATCTACTATATTTGAAAGTTGTTCCATTGTCTCTATATTTCTACTATCTAGTTTCTCTAACATTTTGTATAGGACTAATGCAGTACCTTCAGCATCGTAATCTCCTCTATGATGGCTCTCTTCATCCCATGGAACATTATATCTTTTAACTAAGGCAGATAGACCATGACGGGCATAGTTATTATCTAGGGTTCTTGATAGTTCTAGGGTATCGATAACAGGATTCTTAAACTCACCTAGATTATATTTTTTATAAGCCATCTCTAAGAAAGAAACATCGAACTTAGCATTATGAGCGACCATAGGTAAGTCACCAAACCACTCTATAAACCTTTTAACAGCATTTTCTTCATTATCTTTATCTTCTAGCATTAAATCTGTTATATTAGTTATTTCTGTTATTTTAGCAGGTAAAGGTCTTCCTGGATTAATTAGTTCATCATAACGTTCTAATATCTCTCCACCTTTCATCTTAACTGCACCAATTTCAATAATAGAGTCAGCACCACCGGCATTAAAACCAGTTGTTTCAAAGTCAAAAACAACATAAGTTTGGTCTAATAGTTTACCATCATTAGGTCTAATAACGATATCTACATTATCATCTACCATAACAAGTTCTGTTCCATATAAGGCTTTAAACTTATCTTTTTCTTCTTTACCTTTATTATAATCTCTTACTAAGTTATAAACATGAGGGAAAGCTTGAACACCATTATGGTCTGTAATTGCAATTGCTTTATGTCCCCATTTCATCGCTTGTTTTACTAGTTTTACTTCATCTGCTACTCCATCCATCTGACTCATCATCGTATGAGCATGTAGTTCTACTCTTTTTTCTTCTGCATCATCAGTAATTTCTTCTTCCTCATGCTCTACTGGCATAATATCTCTAGCATTAAGTACTAACTCATCTTTAGAAAAATTATCTATTTTCGTATATCCTCTAATCTTAAGCCATGTACCTACTTTTAAAGCTTTACAAAGTCTAGCATACTCTTCATCTTCATTACAAAATACTTTACAAGCGATACTATCTGTTTCATCTGTTATTTTTAAAGTAATAATCTTAAAATTAGTCTTACTAGACTCAAAATAATCAGTACCAAAGATATATCCTTCTACTGTTACATCATTATCTTCTCCTAATAATAAACTCATCTTAATAGGATCACTATCTATAGTCTTACCTAGAATACATCCTTCATCAGTACTTTTTCTTCTTCTAGGAGTTCCACTATTATTATAACGTTTAGGTTCTTCTTTAATAACATCCCTCTTAATAGGTTCAGGAATAGTAACATTAGATAATTCATTACTTATCTCTTCTTCTATTAAATTATCTTCTCTTAAAATAATAGGTATATAGTCATGAAAGCCTATATTATGATAGAAATTATTTATATCATTACTTATTTCTTTTAGTCTATCTTCTTCTTTTTTATTATAAGCGATAAGTCTTAGAGTATCACTTTCATAAACTAGTGAATCTTTATAAACATCTATTAGTTTTATTTTATCTTTAGATTTTAAGATATCTAAAAAGTAAGGATAATAATCTAGTAGCATATTATTATCAGGGTTTCTAACTGTAAAGTTATAGGTTAAATCATCTGAAAATAAAGACTTATTCTCTACTAAATTAGATAATATGTCTTTAGGTAAATATTTATCAATAGTTATTTTAACTAAAAAACTTTTATTATTTTTATTAATTACTATTTTATCTAAGGTTGAACTTTTAAAAAAGTCAAAGTACTCACTATTTAAATTAATCTTTTTCAAAAATAAATTTAGTTTACTATCCATACCGCACCACTATCCTATATTATTTCTAATTCTTTAATCTTTAATATATGTTTTTGATTCTTAATACAAAAGTTAATAAAAGTCTTTAAATCAACAGTTGCTAATCCTCTTTCAAAAGTATATTTATCTAGTTCAAAGATAATCTTATCTTCCATCATTCTATTTAATATCTCTTCTTTAGAATATCCTAAGTACATAAGAAAGTAAGGATATAGTTGTCTTTTAAGATATTTTAGAGAACTATCTCCTCTTAAATAAACACTTTTATTTAATGTTCTTGATGTTAGTTCATTATCAATAGCAAGTTCTATGATAGCATCTACTATATCTTTATATTCGCTCTTGTATGTTGCTAGTTCTTTTCTTACAATATGTTCAATGATATTGATAATGGCAAGAGTATAATTATCACTATCTTTCCTATTACCCCAAGTAATAGTATTTACTCTTCTACTCTTAGGTATTTTCATTCCTATAACATCTAATTTTTTATCAACAACTAAAACATGATATAGTTTAATATCAAATCTAAGTATATCTTTTAAGTTTTTATTTAAGTCTTTTTTTATTTTATCCCAAGTATGTAATAATTCTAGGCGATATTTTTCAGTATCTTCTCTTATTTCTTTATATATATCACTAGCTTTTACCATATCAAAGATAGTATCATCATCTGGTATATAGTTTTTAGGATCTTTTAAAATATGTTCTTCTTCTTTATATAAATCGTTATAACTATGACGATAGTTTTTCCACAACTTCTGTTTAAAACCTTGGATATTAGAAGAAATAGAGGCACCAAATAAAAGATTCCATATTAAAACGTAATCATTTAAGACGAAGTTTAAATTCATTTTCTATTCCCCCTTATCGATATTGTTATTTACATCTAAAAGTTTATCATAAAACTTATGATAATTAAAGTGGTAAAAGAAAAGAATATCGTTTAAAGATACTCTTAACTTGCTAGTTCAATTTGAAATGGATTTTGTAAGGTTCCGTCACCTGATGATATTATGATATTTGACTTTAGATTAAAGGTAGGTTTGATTGCATGAGAAGCCCAAACTCCTACATTAGCAGAAACTCCTATATCACCAGTTGCTATTGCATATGTTGAATTATATGGGTTTAATAGCCAAAAGTAACTATTATTTTCATATTTATCAAATTGTCCTGACATTAACTCACCTAATCTTAATAAACCTACTTTTGCAATGGTATTTGTTGTTGTGTTCGTCATATCTATATCTGTATATTTTGCAAGTTTATATGAAGAACCGCTACCTACAGTTCCTAAATACCAAATAGTATTATCTTCTACCATATTATTATAAGTATCCCCTAGGTAATTTGTTAAAAATTCTCCATTTAGAAATCTTCCTACAGTATTAGTATTTGAAAAAATATTATTACTTCCAAAAGTCGTGGTGAGAAAATCTCCGGAATTTTTCAATGGTTCGGCACTGGTTATTTTGGTTAATCCTTCAGTTTCATGACTTACTATTCGATATAAATTATTTTCATCATTTCCAAAACTTATATATTCTCCACTGTATCTCGTATTTAATTTTGTTCCTGATAAATTAGTGTCATTGTCTCCCTCTAATCTGTATGGATTTTCTTTTGTTCCATTACCACTCGCGATTTTTACACTAGACTTTAAAACTACAGAAGGTCGTATTCCATTATTGCCATAATAATTACCATTAGTTGGGCTACCATTTCTGTAAATATATTGTATAGATGACGAAGACGGTGTTAAAGTCCACCATGAAAGGCCATTATTTAAATAGCCATTACTTAATGATGTTCCTCTATAACTTGTTTGATATTCATACATATTAAGTAAACCTACTGCAGATGTAGTTATCGTTCCTTCATTTGAAGGTCTTGTTATATTTCCTATATTTGTGTCATTTTCTGTAGCATTCCATTTTGCATCCATTACTATAAACTTATCTGGTTCTCTTAAATTATATAAAAAGCCATCTACTGAGGTATCATTTAACCACCCTTCCATATAACTACCTTCAAAGGCACTGCTATCATTATCATAAGAAATTGCACTTATATTCCATTGTGTTACTAACTTTACCGTCTTCTCTTCATTATTAACAAGCACCGCTCTCCATAACTTTCCTGAATACCAAATATAGTTATCAGGTTCCTCTCCCGTTATAAATGTATCCGTTCCATCATCATAAAGATTCTCTTCTGGTATATTTTCAAGTAATACAGTTGATATACTCTTATCTCTTTCTTGACTTACCTCTACTCTTAACTTACCACTAAATACTTGTCCTGAATAGTTTCCATCCACCTCATCTGTTATCCATAAACTTAAACTATATTCATTTGTACTTTTACCTTCTATTGTTCCAGAGTCTAGTATTCTATTAGGATTTGAACCAATTCGTGTAAGTAGTGTCGCTCCACTGTCACTACCATTTTTATTTAGATTGTATTTTAAATACTTATCATCTATTCTAGTATCAGTTTCTTCTATAGTATTATCATCTAAATAAATTGTGTAATCTACCGATTTACTACCATTATTTATTAGTTTGAAAGTTGAACCATCTAACGATAGTCCCTCACTATCACTTATACCTATGGCATTATCTATACTTATTCCCTCACTTGTTTCATCTAATACTAACTCTAATTCTCCTACTTTGACTATCCCTTCTGTTCCATTTAACTCTGTAGTAAAATAAGCATAACTTATTAGTATTGTAAGTATTAATACTATAAATATACTTATAATTATTACTGTTGCTTTCTTATTTTTCTTTTTCTCCATAAATATCTTACTCCTTCCATTATTACACGTAAAAAAGAATAGAATAATCTCTTACTCTATTCTTCTTACACTATGAAAGAAAGTAATTTTATTACTTAATCTGCAAGTAAACTGCCCCCCCCCCGTTAACAAGTTGTAAACGGGCGCTAGTTTTTGTAGATGTAGATTGACGAATTATTTTATCCATAATCAAAACCTTCTTTCTATTTTTGTTATACTAATTTTAACACAAACATTAATTAATTTACAAGTACTATCATTTTATGGTCTTAATGCTGTTATAGGAACAATATATATACCAGTCTCTTTATCTTTTACAACAGATGTAAAATTTCCTGTTATTATACACATGAATTTAGGTTTAGTTATCATGTTATCATAAAATTTTAGTAAATCTTTTTTTGCAGTTTCAATAGCATTATATCCTAGTTTTATTTCGACCGCTGCATAATCGCCATTAGAAAACTCTAAAATAGAATCAACTTCTAAACCTGTTACATTGTCTCTAAAATGATATAAGTGTCCACCTAAATATTCTATATATATTCTAAGGTCCCTTTCTACTAACGATTCAAATAGAAAACCAAATGTTTTTAAGTCTTTAAGAAGTTTATCAGCATTCATATTCAAAGAGGCACAAGCAAGTGATGGATCTGTTAAATGTCTTTTAGGAGATTTACCAATTCTCTCTTTAGAACGATAATTCTCACTATAGGCTTCTTGATTTTCTATTATATGTAATCTATCTAGTACATCTAAATAGTCTTTTAAAGTTATTCTACTTTCAATTAATTCAGACTCATTTTCATAATTCTTTATATCTTTTATAAGTGTTTCATTACTAACAACAGTAGATTCATTTCTTGATAATGATTTAAGTAACATTCTCATTTTATTTTTGTCTCTTTTTTTATCATCATTCATATCTTTATCAAGAATAGATTCTATATAACTTTTAGGTATTAATCCTACTTTGTCAGCATCTACTTTTATATTACTTGGCCAGCCACCTCTTACTATTAGATTAGCAAGTTCCTTTAGAGAAGGTATTTTAACATTAATATTTTTCTGATTATCTTCTAGCATTGCTGTTAGGGAGGCATCTCCAGTAGAATCTCCTGATTCATAAAGTGACATAGTATACATTTTTATTTTACCAATTCTACCTGCTCCCAAATGGAATACTTCTTTTTTTCTCTCATCATTTAATTCTGTTGAGCATGTTAATATATATTTACCTTTTTTAGAATCTTCATCACATTTTCTTCTTACTTTATCCCATATTTTAGGTACTAAGTGCCATTCATCTATTAATTCTGGCTGTTCTTCATTTAATATTAATTCTAAATCAAGTAATGCTCTTTCTTTTGTTTCATCATCATCAAGATAGACAGCACTTTTAGCATGCTTAGAAGATGTCCATGTTTTTCCACACCATTTAGGTCCTTCAACAGATAAGGCTCCAAAAACTTTTAAATAGTCATCTAAGTTTTTATCAATTAATCGTGGCATATATTCATCATTATTAAAGTTCATAAAGAAATCACCTCTATATAGAGATGATAACATATTTTTATAGTTTATTCAATATTTGATATACATTTTTTAAGGAATTTGATATATAAATTTTAAGACTTTTGTTATGCAATTTTTAAAAATTGGTAATTACGTAATATACACCAAAACCAACAGCAAGTATTAATATTAAAGAGAATAAGAACTTTAAGAAACCAATAAACTTTGATGGTTTAATCTCTTCTTCCTCATCATCACTAATAAAATCTTCTTCACTTAGATCAAGACTCTTAGTATAGAACGATTTATCTATTTCATCTTTTAAAGACATTGTCTTTTCTTTAACTTTATCTAGCTTTTTAGTATCTTCCTCTACTTTACTATCTTCTATCTTAGTAGCGATAGGTTTTAAGACTTCTTCATTCACATTAGTAGCCATTAAATCACTAAGTAAGCTGTTATTGTCATTAGATTCAGCTTCTTTTTTATCTATTTCTTCTCTTAACTCTTTAGAAGTAATAGTATGTATTAACTCTTCAAGTTCCTCTTCGTTTTCAATAGGTTTATGTCTTAATTTTGTCTCTTCTTTAAATTTCTCTAAATCTTCTTCACTACTTTCTAAGATGTTATATTTTTCATTATGTAGTTTTCTTTTCTTCTCTAGAGAATCTCTTTCTCTTAGTTCTTTCGCTTCTTCTAGAACTTTATTAATATCATAGGTTTTATGTTCATCATTATAAAGAAAATTAAATTCATCTAATTCTTTTCTTTCTTTAGGTTTTTCTATATCTATATCATAATCCTTTAAACTGTGATATCCTTCTCTTGTACGATAATTCTTTTTCGCTGCATTTAACTCAACTGCTTCTATTTTAGATACATCTGTTAGAGTAGTATATTTTTCTAATCTTCCTAAATCATTATATAGATCTTGATTTTTTTCTGTTCTACTTCTAACTGTACTTCTATTAGAATTATCATACCGTTCCATTCTTCCCATGATATCACCTACTTTACTATATACTTCAATGATATCATACTATTAAAAAAATTTAAAGTAGGCAAAAGAGGAAAAATAAGATATAATTTAAGAGAGGTGATAAAAATGAAAGTAAAAGTTAATAAAGATGCTTGCATTGGCTGTGGAGCATGTGCAGCGATATGTGATGAAGTATTTGAAATTAATGATGAAGGATTAAGTGAAGTTAAAGTAGAAGAAAATAGTGAGAATAAAGAAGAATTTTTAAGTGTTAAAGAAGAACTTCAAGATGAAGTAAGAGATGCTGCTGATTCTTGTCCTACTGGAGCGATTGAAATAGAAGAATAATAAAAAAGAGTGACTATTGCTCTTATTTTTTTGCCAAACTATAGACAACTGCTACTTCTTTAGGTGTTAGTTTTCTATATTCCCCACTCTTTAATCCTTTTAAATCAAAGATAAATTCTCTATCTCTTCTAAGCTTTAAGACAGGAAAACCAACTGCTTCAAACATCTTCTTAACTTCATGATTACGACCTTCATGTATTGTTACTGTAAGCATAGAAGTATTTGTTTTATAATCAGTTTTTCTTAACTTAACTTTAGCTTTCTCATAAGAAACACCATCTACTGTTACACCATTTTTAATAGTATTAATAGCATCTCCTTTAATAATACCTTTTACTTTAACTATATATACTTTCTCTACCAAATCACTTGGATGCATAAGTATATTTGCAAACTCTCCATCATTAGTAAGTAATAATACTCCTGTTGTATCATAATCAAGTCTACCTACGGGATAGATTCTCTCATTACATGGTATTAAGTCAACTACAGTCTTCCTTTCCTTATCATCAGTAACACTAGTAATAATACCTCTTGGTTTATTAAGTAGATAATAAACCTTTTTTTCTTTTTCTATCTCTTTACCATCTACTTTAATTATATCTTTATTAGTTACTTTAGTACCAAGTTCAGTTACTATTACACCATTTACTGTTACTCTACCTTCTTTAATTAATTCTTCAGCTTTACGTCTTGATGTAACTCCTGCATTTGCAATTACTTTTTGTAATCTTTCCATTATTCATCACTACCTTTTTTAAAGTTTTTCATACTCATTTAATAATTCATTAAAATAGTTCATTGTTTCTATATAGATCTCTTTATTGTCTAAGTTTATTTCTAATACTTCTAAGGCATCTAACGTTTTCATACTTCCACCAATTGTTAAAAAATGTAAATACTTTTCTAACATATTATTATTTGAATTTATTATATCATTAGATATTTTTAATGCTACTATTGTACCAGTTGCATACTGGAAATTATAATATCTATATTGATGAAAAAATAAATGTAGTCTTGTTTGCCATAAGTATTTAACATTATCAGTACTTTCTATAGAAGGATGATATTTTTTATATAAGTTATAATAAATATTATTAATTGTATCTGCAGTCAGAGCTTTATTTTTAGATACTATATTGTATAAATTCTCTTCAAATTCTAAATACATTGTTGAAAAGAAAAGATCTTTTACTAATCCTGACAGTTTTTGTTCTATTAAATATCTTTTCAATGCTTTTGTACTAGCATTTCTTATTAGATAATTAAATAGAATATTTTCATTGACTTTAGATGCTATCTCAGATAGAAAGACAGAAAAATGAAAATCTTGATAACTTTGTTTTTCTTTTACCATAATACCATTAACGGCATGTCCTAGTTCATGTGCTAATACATAAGTACTTTTATAATCATTATTATAATTCATTAGTATCATAGGTTTAACATAGTTACGCCAATGATAACTTCCTGTAAATTTATACTTTTTAGGAAAAGCATCTAGAATACCACTTTCTAAGGCTTTTGATAATTTATTAGAATAGTCTCTTCCCATAATAGATAAAGCATCTTTAACAATATTAATACTTTTTTCAAATGATATTTCTTTATCATAACTATTACTTATATCTAAATCATAGGGATATAGTTTAGATAAATTTAAACTTTTTCTTCTTAATTTAAAGTATCTTTCTAATAGATTAATATTACTATTTATTACTTTTTCTAGGTTATTTATAATATTTATGTTTAAATCACTTTCTGTTAAAACTTGGTCTAGGACAGAAGTATATTTTTTTGACTTAGATATATCTTGACATAATTTTAATCTAAGTTCTAAAAGTCCTGAAATACTTTTATTAACCATAGATAAACTATCTGTATAAGCATAAAATGCTAGTTTTCTATCTTCTTTCTTTTTACTAGTTAAAATTTTACTAAAGTTTTGATACGTTACTTTAATCTTTTTATTGTTAATATCTATTTCTTTGTAGTTTAATTCAACATTTTTAATAGTTGCATATAAATCATTTATTTTAGATATCATTAAAGTAGCATTTTGAATATATTCTTCATTATTGCAATGTTTCTTTAATCTTAATACTTCATATAGATGCATCTTGTAAGCTTTTAATTCTTTATTTTTTTCTAAATATTTATCTAATGGTTCATCTATTTCATATATCTTTTCATCGATTATATTTAATATTTTATTTAATTTACTATTTTCCTCATAAACTATATTTTTATATTCTAAATATTTCTGATTAGACATATCAACATCGTATTTTAAAGTAGTATATGTCTGTAACTTTTCATATCTAAAACTATATTTATAATATTCTTCTAACATAGTACTTAAAGATAGAGACGTTAAATTATCATTAAATTTATCTAAATCCTTTTTTAATATTTCTAGCTCTTTACAAAAATCATTATCATTTTTAAAAAAATCATCAAAATTCCAACTATATTTTTCCATAAATACTTTCTCCTTTAAATAGAAAAAGGATTAACCTATTCTACTTCAACTAATGATAGTTTATTATCTTCATGTACAAAGATAAGTGTAGCTTTAGTAGGATAATCCATATCTTCTTTATATTTTAAGGAAACTTCTACCTGATAAGCATTATCATCCGTAAAATCTGTTCCTATAGTATACTCTATATTCTCAACCTTTTCAACAGTTACTTCAGTAACTTCTGGTAATTGTTGTTCTCTATTACCATAAATATCATTTTCTACATACTTATAAACTGTATCTTCTGCCTTTTCTAAGAAGTTTGTTTTAGCATTAGTATGAACAAAATCAATACCACCTACATCTGTATTAGCAAGTTTATCATTTAAAGTATAGAAATCCATTATAAACATTTTACTAATCTGTTCAACATAAGCTTCTTCATCAACTTCTTTCTTACTTAAAATGTCTTTTAGTTCTTGAAATGCCTCTTTATATCTATCATTTCTTGTAGATTTAAGGGTATATCCATACTCTTCTATTTCATTTTCAACAGTTGCTGTTTTAACGGCTTTAGGTTTTACACTTTCATAAGCAAGGAATCCTAAACCTGCTACTATTAGGATAATTGCTATTATTAATATTACTTTTACTTTTTTCTTAAGTTTCATAGTTTACTCCCCTCTCTAATTCTCTTTAGATACGGCTTCTTCTTCACTATTTGGATTAAACAAATCAAAGACAATAGCTTTATTTGAAACATCTAATAGTTTTTCAGCATATTCATTATTTTCTGTTATATAATTTTCATCTATTATAGCATCTTTAAGAAGTTTATACTCTCCTTTTTGACTATTATAATACATTAAATTAGTTACCCAATTACCATTAGGAAAGACAACAATATTATCATCTTTAGTTTCAAATATATCATGACCTAGAGCATATTTATTATAAAATCCTAACATGTTTCCTAAAGTAGGCATAGCATCATACATACCCATAGTATAATCAACTTGTCCTTTAACAGCACCATCTTTAGTCCAAATTAGTAATGGTACTTTTCGATCTAGTTCATAATCAAAGCTATCGTATTCTACATAGGTTGGATTTTCTTCATCTTTAATATCATCAGTTGCAGGATCATAATTATACATTAAATTAAAATCACTTCTTGGAAGTCTAGCATCATGATCTCCATAAAGTACTACAACGGTATTTTCTAGTAATCCAGCTTCATCCATTTCATTAAAGAACTCTCCTAAAGCTGCATCTGCATAATGAACTGATTTGAAGTAATTACCAAGTTTTGTTCCTTCTAAGTATGGAGATTCTATTTCTTCTTCTGTTCCATCTTCATTAGTTATAGTTGTTTTCATTGTAACAGCGAATTCTCCATATTTATCAGTATCAGAGAATGGTGTATGATTTGTTAGTGTTATTAATAATCCATAATATTTATCATGTTCTTCACTTATCTTTTTAATTTTTTCTACTGACTGAGCAAAGAACTCTTTATCTGATAAACCTAGACCAATTACATTTTCATCATCTACATCATATGTCTCTTTACTATAGAACTTATCATAACCAAGTGATTCATGCATAGCACGTCTATTCCAAAAGTCTGCATTATTAGCATGCATACTAAATGTATAATAGCCTTTTTCTTTCATTAAGGAAGGTGTTGCAATATAAGTTCTATCGAAATAACTTACAAAGGCAGTACCATTTTGAGTTGGCATTAAACTAGTATTGAAAGTAAGTTCTGTATCACTACTTGTTCCAACACTTACTTGAGAATAGAAATTACTAAAGTATAACCCCTCTTTAATTAATCTATTTAAATTTGGTGTTACTTCTTCTCCATTAAAAGTTCTATTCAAGGCAATTCCTTGCATACTTTCAGCATGGATTACAATAACGTTACGTCCTTCAAGAACATTGGTATATTCATTTGTATAATCTTGTTCATCAGGTCTATCTTTGTAGTACTCAGTAAATTCTTTTTTAGCATCATCATATCCAAACATAGCAGAAATTTTAGGTTGAATACTTGCAATTATATCATTACCTTGATACATGTAAATACCAAATCTCATAACTATATATTCTCTATTCCATTGTTTAACAAATCTACTTATTTCAAGACTTGATAAAGATACTATGAATAAAAGAAGAACAATACCACCTGCTATAATGGTGTTTTTAAACTTTCTAATTCTCTTATCTTTAGTATAAATTTTGTATTTATCTTTCTTTGTAAGACGATGATAATAATATATAAAGAAAATAAGTGGGAAAATATAAACTAAATCTTTTATTTGTAAGACATTTTCAACTACAGCATCTCCTACTTCTCCTATGTACTGAGTAAGTGATAACATAGAGACACTAGCGAATGATGTATAGAATGTATAATAAGCTGAATTTATTGTACATATTGCAGTAAATATGATAGCCCATACTAATAGATAGACATATCTTTTCTTTCCTTTAAATAAATATGAGAAAGATCCTATAATAGTAACAACGGCAATATCTGCTATAATTGGTTTAAATGATAAATAGTTTTCCATTGTAGGCATAGTAAAAAATCTAAGTAATGTAGAGTTTAATACACAGACTAAAACATAGACAAGGAAAAGTCTATTATCTTTAAAGAAATTACTTATCATTTTTTCTTCTTTTATCTTTTTAATTTTTTTTATAATTTTATCTTTCAATTTAATTAGTTTTTTCTTCATAATTACCTCACTCCTAGACATTATATCATTTTACTTTGTATTTTTCAATTTTCTATACTTAATATAACAAAAATGATAGATTACTTTGTAAATTATTAGAAGTATAAAGATAATTTGGCTAAATAAAACTATTACAAACATATCATCATGCTGATAGATGTTAGCAGTATCTGTTAAAGAGATATTATTGATAATTGCTAAAGAGATAAAGTTTGTGAATAGATAAAGATGTATGATGGTAAATATATAAGTAATAATTTTATTTAGTTTAGTTAAGTTGTTTTTTAAAGAAGTATATATTAATAAGATTAAAGAGATAACTGCTGTTAATATATAGAAGATAATATTAGGAAAATAGAAACATCTCATTAATGTTTTAATTATTTCACTTAGTACTGTTATTATATCTTCTGAGAAATAAAAGACTAATAATGAGAAAAAGAATATAATGAGGGCGGTAAATACTATTTTTACTTTTTTACTATTTCTCTTTTCATTATATAACAAAAATATAAGAAGAATAATAAAGATTAAAAGTATTTCAATCGTTAAAAATGATTGAAATGGAAGCGTTATAAATGTCATTAATTGTTCTAGTATACTTAAGTCCATAAATATTTCCCCTTTTTATTCTTATATTTCTTCGAAAATGTAAATAGTTTGATTATAATCATCATTATGTGTACATGTAATTAAAGTTAGTGTCTTTTTTGCAAGATCTCTATATATTGCAACAGTTCCTGTTTTAGCTTGATTATATATATTAGTTAATCTGTAGTTATAGGTATTAGCATTATAACTGACACTAGCTTCATCCCCTACTTCTAGTTTATATAATTTATCAAAAAATGATATATAAGCATTACCAGAATGAGCCATAAGAATAAAATTTCCCATAGGCACATCAGGATAATCTGATTCATTAGCGATAGTTACATTATATTCTATATTATTATATCTTGATTCTTTAGATACAAAGCCTCTTCTTAGTTTGATTTTAGGTATTGATAATTCTCCTATATAAAAATAATTAGCTTTCTTATCATTTTCTTCTGCTACTTCAGTATTTTCAGTAGTCATTTCTAAATTTTCGGTATTTATATCACTAATAGTTGTGTTTTCTTTATTAATATTTAACTGAAAAATAGCGAGTCTCATTTCTTCAAAGACTTCACCTTTTAGTTTTGCTAAAGGATTGCTAATAAATACGAAAATTCCTACTATAAGGAAGAAAAAGCCAACTTTAAAGAGCTGGCTTTTTATGTTCTTATTTTTTCTTTGCATTGTTTGGTCTTTTAGCCACAACTATTAGGACAATACCTGCTATTATAACTAGTGCTCCTATTCCATATACTAAGTATGATGTACTTGCTGTATCTGGAGCTGGAATTGTTGGTGCTTCTAAATTAAGAGATGTAGATGCAGATTGTTTTTCTATTTGACCTAGTAAAGCCCTTTGTGCATTTATGTTATCTGTCTTATATATATAAGCATCATAATAGTCCTTATAGTAAGCATTTATAGTTATATTAGCTTTGAACGTTTCATTATTTAATTCTGAAATAGGCACTCTAAGTTTAAATCCTTGATCAGCACTAATTGAAGAAGAGTCTAAAACATTATTATTTTCATCAACAATTTCAATATTTCCAACAGAATTATTTATGCTAACTGAATATGATTCAAAAGTAGAATTTGAACTAGTTGGTCTTATTAAACTTGTTTCAACATAGTCATTATTCATTGTATATGTTATATTGCTTTCATCAATATTAATATCAATATTACCTTTATCGCCAGCATAGTCACTCTCATGATTTATAGCTTCAGTTACTAGTTGTTTTATTCTTAATCCTATTGGCTGATTAGCTTTTGACAATGTTTCTTTATCCAATCTAGTTAAGTTATTTAAAAATCTATATTCCCCTTCATTATACCTATCATCATAGTTATCTTCTACAACATCTGAAACCTTGTAGTTGTTATTACATCCTTCAGTACCTGTAGTACAATATTCATAATTATTTTCGTCCGAATATCCATTTGCTAAATCTACATACCACCATACTGCAAGTTGAGTATAATAATAATTTTCATCTTCAGTACCACCTAGTGTTTCATGATTTTCCAAAATATAAATCAAACCTGGATAATCAGCAGTAACTGAAATTGGTTCTGTTTCTTCAGAGTATTCTGGTGCTATGTTTATAAAATCTTTTACAGAACTGCTTTTTACATAAATTTTACCAGAATTTGGCAATCCTAATCTACCATCAATACAATAAATATCACTTATACCATTTTCAAATAGAGGAGAACTTCCTTCAAATACACTTCGAAAAGGAATGTAATGTCCGTTTTCTGTGTCAGTAATCATTATTTCATTACCATTTTCAACTTGGCGTATACTTGAAGTAAATTGTTCAGGAACTGTTACAAGAAAATCAGCAGCATAACTTTCTTCATTACTAATAAATATTCCCACTACTAGTAATACTGCTAATAAACAGCAAGAAATAATACCTATTTTTTTCACATCGTTCATTGCTTTGTCCATTTTATCTTGGTTTCTTTTTTCTTTACTTCTTTTTATTTGTCTTTTTGAACTCATTTTAGAACTCATATAATCACCTTACCTTATTTAGAGTATAGCAAAAGGAAATAGTTTTTTCAAGAAATTTCAAATATTCTTTCAAGATTAAATTTTTTATTGTCAACATTTGTATAAATAGTTGCTAGTATATCTCCTTCTTTTATCTCATCACCTATATCTTTTTTTATAATGATTCCTGCATTATAATCAATTTTATCTTCTTTACTTTTTCTTCCTGCTCCTAAGCTTTCACTAAGTTTAGCAATGGATAGAGCATTTATATCTTTTAAAATACCTGTTTTATTAGCTTTAATATTATAGACTTTTGCATCTATATTAAGGCTATCAATATCACCATATTGATATTTAACAAATTCTATAAATTTCTTTAAGGCTTTGCCATTTTCTAAGTTTTCTTTTACTTCTTTTTTTGCCTCTTCTTCACTTATTCCTTTTCCCATTGATACCATCTTAGTAGCAAGTTCAAGTGATAAATTTAAAAGTTCTCCTTTTACATTACCTTTTAACACATCAATAGCTTCTAATACCTCTAATTTATTGCCTATATTATGTCCTAGAGGTCTATCCATATTAGATATAACTGTTCTAACTTCTTTTTGATAGTATGAACCTATCTTAATTAATAAGCTTGATAGTCTTTCTGCTTCTTCTTTTGTTTTAATTAAGGCACCATTACCAACTTTAATATCAATAACTATTTTATCGGCACCACCTGCTATTTTTTTGCTCATAATACTACTTGCTATTAAAGGAATGGAATTAGTTGTTGCAGTTACGTCACGTAGAGCATAAACTTTTTTATCTAAAGGGGCAAGGTCTTTAGTTTGGCTTGTTATAACAATTCCTATATCTTCAGCTTGTTTTTTTATTTCATCTTCTGTTAGGTCAACTTTAAAACCTGGAATTGATTCTAATTTGTCTATAGTTCCTCCTGTATAACCTAGGCCTCTACCACTCATTTTAATAACTGGAACATTACAACTAGCGACAAGAGGAGCGGCTATTAAAGTAGTTTTATCTCCTACTCCACCAGTTGAGTGTTTATCTACTTTTATTTCATCTATAAAACTCAAGTCTAGAACATCACCACTTTTAATAAAAATATCAGTTAATGCAAATATTTCACTATCACTCATATCATTAATACAAATTGCCATTAAAAAAGCACTCATTTGATAGTCTTTTACTTCATCATTTAAATACCCTAAAAGAATCGTTTCTAGCTCTTCTTTAGTTAATTCATATTTATTTGCTTTCTTATTTATTATATCTAATATCATCTTTTATCACCTTGATTTAATAATAAGTTAAAAAGTCTCTAATTACAAGAGAATTCACAATATTTTACATTTCCTTAATAATAGAAAAAAAGAGATTAGTCAACTAACCTCTTACTTATAAGCTCAAGAGCCTTTTTAGGATCTTCTATTATCAATTGATGAATAGATTCTATTTCTCTTAATCCTTTAACAAACTCTATTTCTTCTTCTGCCATAGTAGTAACTTTTTTATTCTTACCCTTTGACTTAACAGGATTATCATATCCTAGAAGATAATCGACATCAACATCTAATACCTTTCCTAATTTAGTTAATGTGTCTAGAGTTGGAACTCTTGTGCCATTTTCATAACAACAAATACTTACTTTTGTAACATTTACATGCTCGCCCAACTCTCGTTGCGTTAAACCTCTGTTTATTCGCAACTCTTTTAAACGTTTACTTAAAAGCATATTTGTCTCTCCTTATTTAATTGTTTACTAAACTATAAATCCTTTTTAGGCAAAAAGTCAACCCTTATTGGCTAATTATTGAAAAATAAGACTAAAATCGACTAATTATCAGTATTCTTGACATCGTTTTTCTTCTTATTTGACAGAAAAGTTACTTTGTCTGCAACTACTTCTAGAAAGTATCTAGAACCCTCATCTGTCTTAATAATGTTACTTTGTAAGCGGCCTCTAATACCAACAATATCTCCAACTTTACAATATTCTTTAGTAAGCTTAGCTTTCTCTTCCCAAAGTGTACAATTGATAAAGTCTGTTTCATAAACACCATCCATATTTTTAAAAGAACGTGGTACTGCTAAAGAAAGGGTTCCTACTTTCTTGCCAGATTCAGTTTCTTTAATGTCAATATCTTTAGTTAGACGGCCTACTAAAATTAAACTATTTAACATGCAATTCCTCCTTTCGGAAGATAAAGTAACACAGTTTTAAAATCCTTGCAAAAAGAGAAAATTGCAAATTCGAGCTGTTTTTGGAGGTGAATTTTGTAAATTCATAGGGCCAAATTAATAAATTGACCCCCAAAATGAGGGTCAATTTACAAAATTACAAGTTTTTTTTCAAAATTTGATTTAGTTCAACTGCATACTCCATTGGTAGTTCTTTTCTAAACTCTTCTAGGAAACCTAAAACGATTAATTCTTCACAAGTTTCTTTAGGTATTCCTTTACTTTCAAGATAAAATATATTAGCATCATTTATCTTAGAAACTGTCGCTTCATGTTCAATGGTACTTGTATTATTAGAGACTATATTTGTAGGTATAGTATCACTAATACTATCTTTATCTAGTATTAAAGTGTCGCATTTTATCATAGAGTATGAATTAGTGGCATCTTCTTTAATTTTAACATCACCTCTATAAGTGGCATTACCTCCACTTCTAGCGATACTTTTAGATATTATTTTACTGTTTGTATTCTTACCTAGATGAATCATTCTAGCCCCAGTATCTTGGATTTGATTATTGCTTGCAACAGCGATACTAATACATGTACCTGTAGAATTATCTCCTTTTAGTATACAGCATGGATACTTCATAGTAAGTTTACTTCCAATATTACCATCGATCCATTCCATAGTACCATTTTCTTCTACTAAGGCTCTTTTAGTAACTAAGTTATAGACATTAGGAGCCCAGTTTTGAATTGTTGTATAACGACATTTACTATTTTTTCCTACGTATATTTCTACAACTGCAGCATGAAGTGAAGAAGTAGCATAAGTAGGAGCGGTACATCCTTCTATATAGTGAAGCTCACTATCATCATCTACTATGATTAAAGTTCTTTCAAATTGTCCCATACCTTTACTATTTATTCTAAAGTAGCTTTGAAGTGGCCTATCTAATTTAGTATTAGGTGGTATATAGATAAAACTTCCTCCTGAGAAAACAGAACTATTTAAGGCTGCATACAAATTATCAGTATTTTTAACTATCTTACCAAAATACTTTTTTACAAGAAGAGGATATTCTTTAATAGCATTATCAATGGATGTAAAGATTACTTTTTTATCTGTAAGTTCTTTAAGCATATTATGATATATTACTTCACTTTCATATTGAACACCCATACCAGCCATATATTGTTCACTTTCAAGTACACCTAATTTATCTAATTCACTTTTAATTGGCTTCATAACTTTAGACCAGTCATCAGTTAGTTCATCAGTGGCACTCTTATAATAGATAATATCATCAAAGTTAAGTTTAAACTCAGGTCCAAAAGGTAATGTTTTATTCATCTTTTCAAAGTATTCATATGATTTTATTCGATAATCTTTTACCCAAGTATCTTCTTTTTTATGAGTTGATATCTTTATTATATTATCTTTAGTTAGTCCTTTAATCTCCACTTTCTACCTCCTTTAGAATCTTTTTAATTGTATCGACAGGAAGTAAAGCACAGTGTTTTCTATTAGGTTGCATATAGATAGTATCATAGACCATAAGTTCACCTAATTTTTCTTCATCATATTCTTGTTCATCTATTAAATGTTCATAGTTTTCTATTAAATCTTTAACATCACTAACACTCTTTCCTATTATCTTTCTTAAGAAAATAGAGGTAGCAGAAGTTGAGATAGCACATGCTTCCCCATCAAAATTAGCATCTACTACTTTGCCATCTTCTATTTTTAGTTCAATATCGATATTATCAATACAAGATTCATTATTAGTATTCGCTTTTTTATACCCAGCTTCTCCTTTTAATCCTTTATGATAAGGGTTATTATAATTATCTAATATTACTTCTCTTTTTAGTTCTCTATCCATAAATACTCCTCCTATAGTATTACTTTAAATAAATCATCTGACTTTTCTAATGCTTCAACAAGTTTATCTATTTCCTCTTTAGTATTATAAAAGTATAAACTAATTCTACAAGTATTTTTAATATTTATTTCATCTTTTAAAATTTTGGCACAGTGATTACCTGCTCTTACACAAATATTATAGTGGTCTAGATAGATAGCAGTATCTTGACTAAATATTCCTTCTAGGTTGAATGCTAGAATACCACTATCACTATTTTTATTATATAAAATTACTTTAGTATTACTTTCTAGTTTAGAAACAAGATACTTCTTTAGTTCCTTTTCATATTCATAAATTTTATCCATACCAATACTTTGTAAGTAATCAATGGCAGCGCCTAGTCCTATTACTTCGGCGATAGGAGGAGTTCCTGCTTCAAATCTTGTAGGAATGCTTTTATATTCTACTTCTCCTGTTACTTCAAAGTATTGATTCATGCCACCACCGTATTCTATAGGTTTCATCTTTTCTAAATATTCTTCTTTGGCATAAAGCACTCCTACTCCTGTTGGTCCTAACATTTTATGCCCTGAAAAAACTAAAAAGTCTATATCATCTTTAATAACATCTGTTTTCATATGGGGAACACTTTGGGCACCATCTACTACTAATATTATGTTATGTTTGTGAGCGATTTTACTTATTTCATGAATATCTCTTACATCTCCTACGACATTAGTAATACTTGCAATAGAGATTACTTTAGTCTTTTCATTTATCGTATTAGTTAATGCTTCTAGAGTTAGTTCATGATTATCATTTAGAGGAATATAACTTATCTTTATATTTTTTATTTTAGCTAGTTCTAACCAAGGTAAGACGTTTGAGGCATGTTCACTTTTAGTAAGTAGAACTTCATCTCCTTCATTTAAATAATCTTTCATAAAACCGAAGACTATCTTATTAAGTGAGTCTGTTGCACCACTAGTAAAAACTATTTCTTTACTGCTTTTAGCATTTATAAAGTCTTTTACTTTATCTCTAACCTTCTCATATTCTTCACTTGCTTTTAAAGATATTTTATAATCTCCTCTATGAATATTCGCTCCATAGTTATAGTAATAATCATTCATCGCTTCTACTACACATTTTGGTTTTAGAGTTGTCGCTCCATTATCAAAATATATTATGTTATTGTTTAAAATAGGAAAATCTTCTCTATACATAATTTCACCTCCTAGTTTTAAATCGATTCTAAAGTAATTTGGCAACAAGTTGTTGCCATTCTTCATCAATTTAATATTATTCATTAAATATTATTTTATTTATTATTCAACACTTTCTATTTTCTTCCAAAAATATCTGGTGTACCACCAATAAATTCTATTTTTCCATCATTATATACGACAGCTTGACTATCTTTTATGGCATATACTTTGAACTCATTATCTTCTAAAACTCTTTCAAAAAAGTCTTTAGTCCACTTTTTATGGTCTTCTCTCATGTAATGGGGAATTATATTGAAATCTACTAAGTTGAGTTCTTCATGAGTTTTAGCAAGTTCTTTATCTTGGGGATAACGTTCTTCCCAAAACTTCTCGCTTGTAATTTTTCTGCCAAGAACAATTGAACCTGCTGATGTACCCATTATTACTTTTGTATTACTTATATTCTTAATTATATCTATAGTATCAGTTTCTCTAAAAAGCTTTTCTAATAAATGTTGTTTGCCTCCAACTATATAAATTAAATCTGCCATGTTTAGACGTTTATTTATCTCTTCTTTGGTGTATGCTCTAAAGTTAATAAAATCTATAATACCACCAATATATTTTTCGATGTTAGATAATTCTTTTATTAACCATCTTTTATCTTTTGTACTATCAAGTCCTACATAGGCTTCATTAATTATAGCAATGTTTATTTCTTTTAGAGGCTTTCCTACTAATTTTTCTACTTCTTTAGCAATTTCGTCAGTAGTAAATCCTTGCGATGCTAAAACTAATTTCAATGTAATCACCTCCTCGTTACTTTATCTAAAATATTATCAAGTACACTTTCATAATCAATTGGTAGTTCTACCACTTTCATAAAGCCATTTAATAAGAGATTAAATGATTCTTTTTTACTTATTCCCTTTGTTTCTAAATAGAATAATAATTTTTCATCAAAAGGTCCTGTGTAAGCGGAATGATTAGCAATAGAATCAAATTCATCTATAAAAAGATTTGGTTCTATTAAACTTTTTCCCTCATCTAAATTAATTATTCTACTAGATTGATTACATACTGAACCTATCATACCTTTTTTAATATAACCATTAACACTAAACTTTAAATCTCCTTTACCATAACTAATTCCATGACATGTAACATTACTTGTTGTTTCTTTATTTTTATGATAAACATTTACTTCGTTAGTTATCTTTTTATCAGTAACAGTCATTTCATAAAAGTCTAGTTTAGCATTATTATAGATATTAATATTAACAGTAATACTTTCCGTAGTAATATTATAAATAGTTGTAGAGTTTAAAATATTGAAATCAACTTTTATATTATTTTTAGTTACAAGATATAGTTTTACATTATCACTTTCAACACTTATAGTAGTATCTTTATCTAGTTCTAATTTAAAGGTGCCTTCTTTACTAAAACTTTTAGCACTATCTAATAATATATTATTCATAATTTTCACTAGGCTCCACTTCATTTACCCCGGTAAAACCTGTTTTTTCTATTTGTTTAGCAAGAGTAATATCTCCTGTTTTAACTATCTTACCATCTTTCATCTCATGAACAAAGTCTGGTTTAATTAAATCTAGAACTCTACTATAGTGGGTAATGATTAAAACACTTGTATCTTTATTTTCTTTTAAGTAATCATTAATATTATTTGCAACTACTTTTAGACTATCTACATCTAATCCACTATCTAATTCATCTAAAATAATAAAACTAGGTGTTAAGACTTTTAATCCTAAAACTTCATTTTTCTTTCTTTCACCACCTGATAAACCTTTATTAATAGATCTATGCATAGCATCTTTTGGTAGATTCAACGAGTCTAATTCTTTTTTCATCTTAGTAATAAAAGAATATAGATTAGTATCACTACCTCGTTCTTTTAAAGCAGTCCTTAGGGCTTCACTATTACTTACACCATCGATAATAGATGGATCTTGCATAAGTAGGTAAATACCTAGTCTTGCTATTTCATCAGTTGTTAAATCATTTAGAGTCTTTCCATTATAAGTAATAGAACCATCATTAATAACATAATCAGGATGATGCATTATTGCTTTTGATAAAGTACTCTTCCCTACTCCATTAGGTCCCATAATAGCATGAATTTCTCCATCATTTATAGTAAGAGAAAAATCTTTTAGAATCTCTTTATCAGTATCTTTTATTTTTACATTTAAATTATCTATTTTAAACATATTATCACCCTTTCTAATTGTATGATAAATTATATTATTAAATTGTCAATATTTATGTTAAAAGACATGCTTAGTATAACACATAATTGCTTATATTTAAAGGATTTGATAAAATAATAGATATAGAAAGATAGTGGTTTTTATGTATAACAAAAAAATGAATAGATTAATGATAGGACAAGCATTGCTCTTTGGACTTATAATTGTCTTCTTTGGTATTATTATTGTTAAAGAAAAAGTACCTAGTTTAAAGTCTAAAAATGTAGAAGAAGATATCAATACTTATTTTGAAGAAAATTATAATGATTTAGATGTATCTAAAGGAGATTTAGAATATAATAAGGACGATAACAGTTATAGCATTACCTATTACGATAAAGATTATAAAGAGTTAAACTTTACTATTACATATTCAAATAATAAGACTACTGATAATTATAAAGATAACTATGTAAAAGGAAAAGATGTTCTTAAGAGGGCAAGTAAAGATGTATTAGATAAGTATGAAGATATTTTTTCTAATACTAATTATGAAAATATAAAAGTAGAGTTTAAAGATTTAGATGAGTATAATAAAGCTGAAGTGGTGGATATTTTAGAAGGTAATATTTTTAATACGGGATATTACTCAGTTAGTTATTATGTTAAAGTAGATAGTTTAGATGAAGTTTATCTTAATAATTTAATTAATAGTTTTAATACTATTGCTGCTGATAATGGTTTGGTTACAAATAATTATAGTGTTACTTTTGATAATAATGGTATAATAAAGATAGTTGAAGGAGGAAATTTTAATGAATGATTGTTTATTCTGTAAAATAATTAAAGGAGATATTCCATCTTATAAAGTCTATGAAGATGATAAAGTATTAGCTTTCTTAGATGTTAATCCTAATAGTGATGGTCATACTTTAGTAATACCTAAAGAACATTATGAAAATTTATTTGAGACACCTAATGAGTTAATTATTTATATGATAGATACTATTAAGACTCATATTTATCCTATATTAAAAGAGAAACTTAATATTGATGGTTTAACTATTTGTCAAAATAATTATTATGGACAAGATGTTAAACATTATCATATTCATTTAATACCAAGATATGATAGTGATAGTTTTAAATGTACCTTTGATGAAAATAGTGTTAGTAAATTAGACGATGTGTATGATAAGTTTAAAACTGAGTAGAAATTTTTACTCAGTTTTACTGTTTAATATTTTTCTTATTTCTTAAAGTTTTACGGTTATAATCGCAAAACTTTTTATTTTTCTGTTTTTTGCGACTACAGACTATTTTAAAAAGAAACTAAAGATGAAATCAGTAATTATTAATATTAAAAGAATTATAGAAATAAATTTAGGAATTTTTTCTATAAACTTATCTGTTAGAGGCTTTACTACATATAAGAATATTAGACATGCAGTTCCCCATACTAGGCTTACTTCTAAAGATATATATTTACCAAAATTATATTTCATGTCAGTATAATCCCAAAAACTTTTGTGAAAAATAAACTCTGTTAAATGTCCTCCTACTAGTTCTATAATTGTTAATAATGCTGTAACACTTATAAATAAGATAATTATTTTTTGCCATCTTTTTATCTTTAAATTATTAAATATTAATCTTGTTAGAAAAATCATAATAATTACACCAAAACCATAAATAGGCATCCATGGTCCATAAAAAGGATTACTAGTAAAATCTCCTGTCAATATTAACTGTAATATATTCTCATAAATAAATCCTAAGATAGCGAAAAAAAGAAAATTATTTAAATAATAATACATAGTATCACACTCTTTTCTATATTATTATTAACAATTTTCTTTATATAATACAAAAAGAAACTCTAAAAAAGAGCTTCTTAATTAATAACTCATGCAAGAACCTAAGATGATAGCTAGTAAGATATATAATACAATTATAATTAGAAAACTATTTCTTGGTCTTGATGAACAGCAGCTGGTAGTTACTGTTTGATTATTTGAACAAGACATTTTTACACCTCCTTTTTATACCTTAGCAGACAGCACCTATTATAATAACTAGTAAGATAAATAATACTAATATAATAGCGCTGTTTGAATTACAATTACCCATAACTTAATCCTCCTTTTTTCTAGTGTTCACATTATTCTATGGTAAATATTAAAAAAGTGTGATAAATTTGCTTTATTTTGTTTGCAAGTTAGGTAAGATAATGCTATGATATTTATTGAATTGATAAGGAGGAAATTAAATGAAAAAAATAGGTAAAGTAACAGCAAGTGCTCTTGCAATATGCTTACTTGTTACTGGTTGTGGAAATAATGCTGAACTTAAAGATAATAATACAGTTGTTAAAACTGATGAAGGAAAGATTACAGCAGATCAGTTATATGAAAGTTTAAGAGATAAGTATGGTATTGCATTACTTGTTGATATGATTGATCGTCAATTATTTGAGGAAAAGTATAAGACTGATGAAACTGAAGAAGAGACTATTGATGCTCAAATTGAGCAAATGAAGAGTCAATACAGTAATGACGAAGATGCATTTAATGCTGCTATTACTCAATATTTAGGTGTAGAGAATGAAGATGAACTTAGAGAGTTATTATCACTTGAATATAAGAGAAATTTAGCAATTGAAGAGCATGTTCAAGATAGTGTTACTGATGATGAGATAGAGAAATATTATGACGATGAAGTTATTGGTGATATTAAGGTAAGACATATCTTAATTAAACCTGAAACTACTGATGATATGTCTACTGAAGAACAAACTGAAGCTGAAGAAAAAGCTAAGAAAGAAGCAGAAGATTTAATTAAAAAGTTAGATGATGGTGCTGACTTTGAAGAGCTTGCTAAAGAATATTCTGATGATACTGGTAGTGCTAGTGATGGTGGTTTAATTGATTACTTTAATAAAGATGATAATATGGATGAAGCTTTCTTAAATGCATCAATTGATCTTGAAGAAGGTAAATATACAGAAGAGCCTGTTCAATCTAGTTTTGGTTATCATATTATTCTTAAGTTAGATCAAAAGAAGAAACCTAAACTAAATAAGGTTAAAAATGATATAATAGAGACTTTAGCAGAAGAAAAGTTAAATGAAGATGCAGCACTTAGATATAATGCTTTAATAGAGATTAGAGAAGAGGCTGGTATTAAGTTTAACGATGATAGCTTAAAGAAAGATTATGATGAGTTAATGCAACAATTAATAGATAGTGTTAATAGTAGTACTACTGCTAGTTAATAGTAATAAAATTTAATAGTTAAGAGAAGTACACATTTTTAGGTTACTTCTCTTTTTTGACAAAATAGATACTTTGTGATATAATATGCGACACAAGAGACGAAAGGGATGAAATAATGAGAAAAGATATAACTCTAGAAACTAAGGAAAGATTAATACCTATTTATGAACAAGTAGAAAAAGATTTTAGTAAATTTCCTGATATTAAGACTACTGAAGATTTCTTTGCTTGGAGAGATAATATAAAAAAGGAAATAGAAGATGAATTTGTGAAAGCTCAAAAGCCATGCGATGATGCTACAAAAAAGATATTGCGTAATAAAAAAGTAGAAGAAGCTATTCAAGGAAATGAGTCATTAGAAATGCTTTATGCTTGGACTAAATGTGATAGAATGGTTACTGGTACTAAAGCTTTAATTCGTACTGTTAATGACAGATATGGAATTGAAGATAATGATCATGTAATTAAGGCTAGTGATGTTTTGCATAATCATCTTATAGAAAATGGTAAAGGTAATGTCAGTGATTTATTTGATCTTTTTCAAATACAAGAACTTAATTTATTAGTAAAGTATCAAAACTATGAATTTAAACCTATAACTACGCGTTTTGAATTTGAAAGATTAATATTTAAACAAGATGAATATCCTTGGCCTGCTCCTTTTTTTATCGCTGCTTTAAAAGCTTATGGTGTAGAAACTGAAGATTTACTTGCTATAGGAAGAAAGTTCTTATTTTTAGGTAAAAATTACATAGAAGAGGTTAAAAATAATTATTCTAATACAGAAGAGAAAAAGCATACACATAAATAAAGGAGGTAATGAACTTATCACCTTTATTCTTTTGGTATATTAAAGCCTAAGCTATACATTTTTTGTTTAAGTTTATACTCTAGTTCTTTGCCAGAGTATTTTTTACTTAATTTGTTATAATATTTTTCATATTCTTTTTTAGCAATGTCATTATTTTCTTCTATATCAGTAGAGTTTAATACTTCTTTTATTATATCTTTAGAAAAGCCATTATTAATTAAATCTACTTGTAATTTTTGTTTTAAAACTTTGGCACTTTTATTATGATTAGATTTTATTTTTTTAGAGATTAACTTCTCTATTTTTTCTTTTTCTAAAAAGCTCGTATACTCTTCTAAAGCTTCATTATAGTCATTAGGCTCTACTCCTTTTTTCTCTAGCTCTAAAGCTATTTTTTTAGGGCCTTTATTAGTTGTAATAATACTATTATGAACATAACTCTTAGCATAGTTTTTATCATTAATATAACCTTGTTTTTCTAAAGTAGTGATAGCAAAGTCTA
>CALVUY010000004.1 GCA_944363705.1 uncultured Bacilli bacterium
ATCCTTACTACTCTTAGTATAAGCATCTTTCAATTTTATCTATCTCCTATCTTAGAAAGTATTGTACCAAAAATAAAAAGAAATTACTACTGTTTAGTAACTTCTATTACTTTATTTAACACATCTTTATACTTATCATAAGCATTTTCATCTTTCATAACAAGAAAATCATCTATACTAACCATTTTATTTTCTTTTATATTTTTATTATCTTTAGTAGTAATAATTTCTGCCTTTATTTTACCACTACCACTTCTAAATAAATTAAGGGCTTCATCTGCTTTAACTTTAACAACACCTAAGACTTCTTTAGGATCAAAATTAAAACTATTAATATTTCCTTCAAATAAATCAATATAAATATTTGCTTTCGCTCTATCTTTTATAAGAACATCATTTTTAAGTTTATCCATTTTCCAAACATCAATATTTACAAGTGTAGCATCACTACTATCTATATCAAGCCCTATTTCTTCTTTTATTTTGCGTCTAAAGGCTTCTTTAATAGTCTCTCCTTTTAAAACATGACCTGAGGCCGTAGTATAAAACTTATGGCTATCACTTCTTATTTGAAAGTAAATACTTCCATCCTTCTCATATAATCAACAATGAACTGTATTATGCCAAAGTCCTTCTTTATGAACTTCATCACGACTCTTATAACCTAAATAGTTTCCATTTTCATCATAATAATCTAAATATTCCATCTAATCATTCCTCTTATAAATTATTTTTAAAAGAAAAAGACTGCCGAAGCAGCCATTTTTTCTTATTAATTATGAAGTCTTCTATAAGTTAAAGCAACACCAGCAATACCAACAACAGTAAGACCTAAGAATAGTAAAATACCATCACTAGTTTCAGGATTTGCTACTTCTTCACTAACTTCTTCTTTAGGATTATCAGAAACATTTTCATCTTCTCCTGGTACAACAGGAACTTCTTCTACTTCTTTAGCTTGTAATGTATAACCATATTCACAATCACGATCAAGTGGTGTTGTTGTATTACCAACATAATGTTTATCATTACTTACGATTTCATAAGTGTCTTCTAAGCCATTTACAATATTAGAAGATATATCTTCTTTTTCAGAGTAGATATTTCCATTTTTATATAATGTAAAGATAGAATCTCCAATATTAGCACTAGTAGTACCATCTGCTAAAACAGCAACATTACCATAAACATTAGTAGTACCAGTTGATGTATATGTTCCACTACTTCTAATTTCTAAATTACCATATACATTAACTATACCTTCATTAATTAAAACACCTTTAGTACCTGCTGGAATAGCAAGAGTTCCTTTAACAGTTAAAGTAGAGTTTTCACTATTAGTTAGTTTTACTGGTAAAATATCTCTACCAGTATCAATTTGCATAATGAATTGTTTACCACCATTAACAACAGATACAGTATTATTAGTTGTAATATTAACTACATTATTTTCATATTTTAATGTTACATCACCACTAACTAAACTAATACGACCATTTTCTCCAATCCAAGTTTCACCAGTAAATGTTAGCGTATCATCCTTTGTAATTGTTAAAGCTGTTCCACCCTCAAGTTCAGTAAGCTTATCTTCTAGTTTAATTTCAGCAGCATTAACATTAACAACACTTAATGATATAACCATAACAAATGCAAATGTTAAAATAGATAATCCTTTTTTCAAATTCTTCATTTCTTATTCTCCTTTCTATTATAAGGATAGCAAATAATTAGAAAAAAGTAAACATCAAAAAAGTACTAATTAATTTATTAATCAGTACTTTTACATTTTAATTATGAAGTCTTCTATAAGTTAATACACTACCTGCAATTCCTACAGCAGTTAAACCTAAGAATAGTAAGATTCCATCACTTGTTTCAGGATTTTCTTCATTACTAACTTCTTCTGTTTCTTCTGTAACATCAGTTACTGGTGTTAATTCTTCAAGAACTAAATTACCATCAGCATCAGTTGTAATATTATAATCATCAGTTACATCCTCATTAACTGCCTTATCATAAATTGCATAATCACCTTTATCAGCAGCAGAGTTTAATGTTGCATTGGTAATATTAAAACTACTAAAATCTGGATTAGTACTATCAATTTGATGCCTAATAGCAGAATTTTCTACTGATGTAAACGTTCCACCCGTTACAGTAGCAGACCCTAAGTTATCTAAAGCGAAAGTTTTTTGACTAGTAAAAGTACCATTTGTAATTGTAATAGCAGTATTTTCATTATTTTTAATAGCATCTCGTACGGCTTCAAAAGTGCCTCCATTAATTGTCATAGTTGGTAAATCTGCACTTAATTCATTGTATTTAATATTACCAATCAATGAAGTAGTTTGAGAATTAGTTGTAAAGACACCTCCATTAATTGTAAGGTTAATACCCTCATTTCTTACTGCATAAGTATCTGTACTTGTTGTAAAGTTACCACTTTCAATTATTAATGTTCCATAATTAGTAATAGGACCATAAGTAGATTGTGCTACATTAGTTACAGTACCAGTACCTACACTATCCATAATAGTTAAAACTCCACCTTCATTTACCTTAATCGCTTCACAAGGGGCTGTTTGATTATCATGAAGATAATTAGTTAAAGTAAATCCAGCTAAATCTAGGGTGACTGTTTGACCTGCTAAAACTTCAAAATCTTCATCAGCATCACCTGTTAGAGTAACCTTATAATTATTTTCGCCTAAATCATCCACTGTAACATTACTACCAGCATACTCTACATTATCTACAGTAGTAGCTTCTACGCTCATCATTGGAATAAAGGCACAACATCCAACAATAATCATAGATAAAATTGTTTTTAAGTTTTTCATATTTCCTCCTCTTTTTGAATATATTAGATAGGTTCCCTATCTTCATAATTATCATACTAAATATTTAGAGTTAAGTCAATCTACAAAAAAATAAAATTTTTCCTTTTATGTAAACAATATCAATATTAATTTTCTTCTTTTTTTAGTTCTTTCAATAATATTCCTTTAATATTATCAACATCAGGGAAAATCAAATTTACACCCTTTTTCTTTAACTTAAATATTTTATTTACTTTTTCTAGTATTATGCGTCTTGTTTCGGATGGTACTTGTAACGCTTTACCTTTAACTGTATCAATATGATCTATAAATTTAGCAATTATAGGAAACATATTTTGGATTAAAAATGCATGTTTTCTACCTCTATAATTACCAATTACAATAGTGTCACATTTTTTATATTTTTCTATCTTTTTTTCTATTATTTCCTCATATTTATCTGTTTTACTACTCATAGGAACAAACCATAATATTTCACTATTATCTAGTTTTATACAAAAATAATTTGGTCGTGTAAAATTACCTTCGTGATTTTTCATTAGTTTTTCATCTCTAACAACTTTAAAATATTCTTCCTTAATATGATAAACATATCCTTCTTTAATTTTCATATGACGAACACCTCTGCTTAATATTTGTAACTTAAGTGTACTATATAAAATATACGTTCGTCAATACATAAATTCGATTTTTTAAAATCTATAACTTTCTTATAAACAAAAATTCCCTATTCATTATAGAATAAGGAATTTTAATTTACTATATGGTATGATTTATTACTCGCACCAACCACAAGCGAGAACATTTGACAAAATGGTATGATTTATTACTCGCGCCAACCACAAGCGAGAACATTTACTTGATATTAATTATATACTAAATATCTTAAGATGTCAAATTTCTATATCAAGCATATTAATATTATATGCAAAAAATAAAATCTATAACCTTATCTTAACTCTTTTTTTATTAACTTAGCATGCATAACTACTCTATTTCCAAAATTATCTTTACATGTCGATAGAGTTAATATTTTATCATTTGTATTAACTTCTGCAGAAAACTCTACTTCACTTCTGCTTTTCATTGTATTTAGAAATTCTTGATAGGCTTCATTGCTATTAAAATTAGGCGTAATATAATAACTTTCTTTAGGTATAGTATAAACACTAAATACTTGCCACATTGTATTTTCTGTAGGTGTTGAAAGCCTTATGATATGATTATCTTTATTGGTATACCAAGAACTATTAAGTATATTTTTTAAACTTCCAAACATAGATCCTGTCAATCTACTATGGGCATAAAGAATAGTGTTTTGATTAAAATTAACCGCATCATTTCGATAGTCCATAAAAACCCATCCTGCTTCATTTTTAGTTTTATCAAAAGCATGAGTTAAATAATAACTATTATCAGTAGTTTGGACTATAGGATAATTAATGTTTGTTCCTTTTACTTGAATCCATCCTACAGTATCTGGGTTTTTTGTAAGTAATTCATTAAAATTAACTTCTAAAAGACTCATTTTGATATAATTCCAATAATCATTATCTTTATTATCAGGGGGATTAACATTTTCTGTATTTTCTGTATCTTCTTTTTCTTTTACTTTAGTATCTTTAACTACATCATCTGATATATTTTCTATTTCTTTATTATCTTTTAACCATTGATATACTTGATTAATAGAAACAGCAAAGATAGAAAGAAAAAAAATCAAAAAAACTACTATTACCCATTTTCTAAATCTCAGTTTTTTCTTTCTTCTTTTCTTTTTTTGATACGTTACTCTAGATTCCATATCTTTTATCACCTTAATCAATTATATACCAAAAAAGATTAGAAAAAAAGTCCTATTAGGCTTTTTCATAATCACACTTACTACATTTAATTTTATTTTCTTTTTCTACAAGCATCTCACCACAGTTTGGACATTTTTCTCCAGTAGGCTTATCCCAAAAGGCTTCTTTACACTTAGGAAAGTTACTACAACCATAGAATATTTTACCACGTCTTGTTTTTCTTTCTAGTATTTTACCATCACATTTAAGACAATTGCATACTTCAACCTCTTGTTTCTCTTCCTTTTTTATGTATTTACATTCTGGATAATTAGAACAAGCGACAAACTCTCCATAACGACCAGTTCTTTTAACTAAAGGACTACCACACTCTGGACACATTTCACCAGTCTCTTCAGCTTCTTTTTTCTCCATATCACTAAAAGCTTTCTTAACACGAGGTTCAAAAACATCATAAAACTCTTTTAATACTTCATTCCAAACCAAGTTACCATCAGCAATTTTATCAAGTTCTTCTTCCATATTTTTAGTATATTCTACGTTTATTATATCACTAAAGAACTCTTGTAATTTATCAGTTGTCTCTATTCCTATTTCCGTTGGTACAAACTTCTTATCTTCTACTTTTACATAACCACGCATCTTTATAGTGTCAATTGTTTTAGCATAAGTAGAAGGACGTCCTATTCCTAAATCTTCCATTTCTTTAATAAGCTTAGCTTCTGTATATCTTGCAGGTGGTTTAGTAAAGTGTTGTTCAGATAAGATATCACTAGCTTTATAATTATTTCCTTCTACAAGTTCAGGAATAATTTTATCTTCATTTTTCTCATAGTCACTATATACTTTTAAGTAACCATCGAAGTTTAAGATACTTCCAGTCGCTTTAAATAAATAATCATTATTATTAAATATCAATGTTGTACTATCCATAATAGCATCTGCCATAAGAGATGCCAATGCTCTTTTATAGATTAAACTATATAGTTTAAACTCGTCATTAGATAGGTATTGTTTTACTTTTAAAGGTTCTCTTAATATACTAGTTGGTCTAATTCCTTCATGCGCATCTTGCACATTATCTGTTTTCTTAGCATGTTTAGTATAACCAATATACTTTTTACCAAAGTTCTCTTCAATATAATGGAAAGCACTACCTACAAACTCATCAGAAAGTCTAATAGAGTCAGTTCTCATATAAGTAATAAGACCAACTGTTTCATCTCCTAAGTCAATTCCCTCATATAATTTCTGAGCGATAGACATAGTCTTTTTAGCCGTAAAGCCTAACTTAGTAGATGCTTCTTGCTGTAGAGTTGAAGTTATAAAAGGAGCCCTGCTAGCTTTCTTTCTTTTCTTCTTTTCAATACTACTTAAGTTATAATAATCTCCTAAAGACTCCAATACCTTATTAGCTTCCAACTCATTATGAAGTTTAATATCTTCATCTTTATATTTAAAAAGATTCGCTTCTGTATCTTCGATGATAGCAGTTATTGTAAAGTACTCTTCTGGAACAAAAGCCTCTATTTCACGCTCTCTATCAACAATAAGTTTTAAAGCTACACTTTGCACACGTCCGGCACTCTTCGCTTTTATTTTAGACTGTAATAACTTAGATAATCTAAAACCAATTATTCTATCAAGTATTCTTCTAGTCTCTTGACTCTTAACTAAGTTATCATCTATTTTAGTAGGATGCTTAATTGCATCAAGTACTTTATCTTTAGTAATTTCGTGAAATAACACTCTATCATAATCTTTATCTTTAATATTTAAAGCTTCTTTTAAATGCCAAGAAATCGCTTCTCCCTCACGATCAGGGTCAGTTGCAAGTATAACATGGCTAGCATCTTTAACATCTTTTTTTAACTCTGTAATTATCTTTTTCTTACCTTTTAATGGTACATAATTAGGTTTAAAACCATTTTCTATATCAACACCAAGCCCTAAAGGTCCACTAGTCGCTAAATCTCTAATATGCCCCTGGCTTGCTACTACTTTATAATCATTACCTAAGTATTTTTCAATAGTTTTACTTTTACTAGGACTTTCCACTATCACTAAGTTTTTAGACATCTAATCCCTTCTTTCATACAAATTTATACATGAGAATCATTACTTTGTCAACTCTAAATATTCACTAACAGGTCCATAACTTCTTCTATGCTCATCCAAAATACCATATTTTTTTATGGCCTCTAAGTGCTTCTTAGTAGGATAACCTTTATTATTCTTAAAGTCATACATAGGGTATTTTAAATCTAACTCATCTAACATTCTATCCCTTGTTACTTTAGCGATGACAGAAGCAGCAGATATTGTAATACTTTTTAAATCTCCTTTAATAATAGAAGTACTTGGAATATCTATATCTAGCCTCATCGCATCTATTAAGACATGTTCTATCTTACAAGAACAATTATTAATCGCTTCCTTCATTGCCATCTTTGTCGCTTCATAAATATTAACTTCATCTATTTTTTTCTCACTTATAATACCAACACCTACTCCTAAAGCTTGTCTCATAATCTCATCATAAAAGTATTCTCTTTTCTTTTCACTAAGTTTTTTAGAATCAGTTAAGCCATCTAAATTGAATTGTTCTGGTAAAACAACACAAGCAGCGACTACAGGACCTACTAAAGGACCTCTTCCTACTTCATCAACACCAGCGATAAAGTTTATTCCTTCTTCTCTTAATTTTCTTTCAAAATAATAATTATCTTTAAGACATACTTTTAGTTCTAATTCTTTAATTAGTTTCTTCTCTTTAGGTCTATTTAATCTTTTCTTTATTTCTAAACAATCTTCTAATGATAAGAATCTATAACCATTAATTAAAACTATATCTTGATATTCAGGTAAATTACATCCTATTTCAAAACAATCTTTATATTTTACTTCTACACCAAAAGCTCCTATTCTAGTAGACCATTCTAACTCATCATAAAACTCTTTAGAACAAGTTAAATCTATATCATCTGTTTTATCTATAATATCCTGACATACTAAACTCGCTCCACTAATTACTATATATTTATCTTTAGGTAAATCTAATTTTTCTAGCTCTTTAAATATCTCTAACTTATTCATAAACTACATCCTTTACTTTTAACTATCCCTATATATTATTTACACTATAATAAAATATTTTCGCATGATTTGTAATATATTGATAATTTGCTTTATTTTTTCTATTCTTTTCCAAAAAATTTATCACTATAGATATATCATCAGCATCTTCCATCTTTACCATTACTTCTTTACCTATACTTAACTGTTCAGACATTATCTTTTCATTTAACATACTAGGTATAAAGATATAAAAATCTACATCTATATAACTACCACTATCTTCACTTAATACTACCCCATTTTTTCTATTAGTAAACACTCTAATAATTTGATACAAAAGATTATAACTGCTACTACAAACATAAATATCTAAATTAGGAAATCTATCTGTTACTTTCTTTACTTCCTCTGTATAACTTAAATTATTAGAAACTATTTTTTGATAATCTTCTATAAGTAATGCTTCATTCAAAGGTAATAAGTTAATAATAATTTTCCCTTTAAAGTTATTTAACATATTAAGAGCGTCATCTAATGTTAAAATATCATAATAAGTTAATTCACTTAAATTATTATTTTGTATTGTATTAATAGTTATCTTATTAGTAGTAACAGGGGAAAACACTAACACCTGCTTATCTTTAGTCATAACTATATCTAACATAACACCTGTTAGTCCTTCTATGCTATTAACAGACTCAATAAAGGTTTTATTATTATACAAATTACTTTTATGAGCGATAATCTTCATAATAAAAACCATCCTTTCTTCTATAGAATATGTAGAAAGGATAGTTTTTTTAACTTAATTTCGCTTTTATTTTACCAGATACTTCCTTCATATCGCATCTACCTTTAACTAAAGGAGTAACTACTTTCATTACTTTACCCATATCTTTTATAGAAGATGCTTCTGTCTCCTTAAAGGCATCATTAATTATTTTATCTACTTCTTCATCTGTTAATGGTTCTGGTAGATATTCTTTAATAATAGCGATTTCTTTATCCAAGCCTTCTACTAAATCAGTTCTACCTGCCTTACTAAACTCTAATCTAGACTCTTCACGAGTCTTTAACTCTTTAGCAAGAACATCGATAACTACTTCATCAGTTATTTCTATTTTCTTATCAATACGTTCTTTATCAATAGATCCCTTAATCATTCTAATAACAGAAAGTTTAAACTTATCTTGTTCCTTCATCGCTTTTACCATATCACTTTTAATTTTATCAAACATAAACTATTCCTCCTTACTTGCAACTATTTCTTTTCCTGTTAGATAATAATTATCACCATCTTTAGTAAATGTAAAATTATACGTATCTTTAACTGTTCCAAATACTCCATCTAAAACTTCTACTGTTAAAATAATATTTTCATCATCATCTAAAGCAGCGTCACTTAATTTCATATTAACAGGATCTACACTAACTTCTTCATCTTTAGTGAAAATTGCATAGCCTTCCATTACTTCATCATAAAAAGCATAATGATTAGGATCTATTTCAAAAGAAGTAGGTGTAATAGTTATATTAGGTCCATATATATCTTTAACAGACTTTTCAATATCCTTACTAGGAATAAAATCAACAATTCCTTCACAACTATAACCAGTAGTATCATCAGTAGTGTTAACGACATCACAGTTAATAGATTCACTAACATCCATGTTTTTATAACCATAATATAACATAATTCTAGGACTCATGACATCCAAAGATTCTACATCATTAAAGGCAATTTTTTCATATAATGCTTTAGTTTCTTTATCATTAGTAGAAATACTATTATCACTACTATTTAATTTTTTATAAGCAAAGATAATACCTCCTACTACTAATTCTAAGATAATAATTGTAATTACAACTTTTATCCAAGTATTATTTTTCTTCAATATAATCCCTCCTATATCTTTTTCTTCTTAATAAAGAACTTAGTATTATAAAATAAGAATATAGCCATTATTACAATATAAGCCCAAGCGATAATTGTATAAAGAATTCCATCAGTATAATTTGACACAATTGCTAATATACTTTCAGGAATATAATTATCAATAACTGCAGCAAGGTCAGGAAGTCCTATATTATTTTTAATAAATGTTAATATTCTTAAAAAGATATCTACTATTGCAACAAAATAAACAAAGCTTGAAAATCTTCTAAAATACATAACTACTATTAATATTAAAACAACTAATACCACTAAATCAATATACATAACCACAACTCCTTACTTCTCTATAAAATATAAATTATACTGTTTTTCTCTACCTAAAGTAGTTTCATCTCCATGACCTGGATAAAGATTAATAGAATCATCATATTCTTTAATCTTTTTAATAGATTTATCCATCTCTTCACTACTACCTGTAGGTAAGTCACATCTACCAACAGTATCTCTGAAAATAAAGTCTCCTACAAACATAGCATTATCTTCTTTAAAGTAAAAAGTAACTGAATCACTACTATGACCTGGAGTCATTATAGGAATAAAACTAAAAGTTCCAACACTAACTTCTTTCATATCAGTTAAATTACTCTTCTTAAATATTTTTAATCTTCTATTAGAGTTTAAAAAATCACGTAAAGCTCCTATATGATCAAAGTGAGCATGTGTAACTAAAACTCCTATAATTTTATCATCACCAACTAATTCTTTAATATTTTTACTATCACTACCAGGATCTACAATTAAGCATGTTCCATCTTTACTTAATACATAACAATTCTCTTCTAATGCCCCTGTTACTATCTTTTTAATCTCCATAAATAATCTCCTATCTACATAATATATGATAGAAAAAAATAGCTTAAACGTCAAGCGAAAAAGAACATTTATTTGCTATTTTATCTAAACAATACTATAATATGACTCAACAAAAAGAGGGATTAAAATGTATATTGATAAAGAAAAATACTTAAAAGAAAAAAATAATATTTTAAAGTTCTTAAAAGAACATAGATATTTATATGATGATAAAGAATATGAAATGCTATTTTCTATAATTAGTTTTGATATATTATTAGAAAATGATGGATATAGTACCAATTGTAATATTGCAACATTACTTTCTAAATATAATGTTTTCACTGAAGAAAATGATAGATATCTTAAGTTTTATAAAATGCTTGAAGAACTTAATTTCATTAAAGGAAACTCTTTAGAAGTAGGAAGTGGCCCTTATCCAAGACTAGCAGAAGTTATTAAAGATAATCACAAAAGAAAAGATTATAACTTAAGTATCTATGAGAAATGTGATGTGTTTAAAGTAGGTAAAGATATTAAGATGGTTAAAGATAAATTTACATCCAGTACAAATATTGAAGAAGTTGATAATATTTTTTCTATTATGCCATGTTCTGCTTCTATTGGTATAACATTAAAAGGAATAGAAGAAAACAAAAATCTATTAATAGCTTATTGTACCTGTGATCATAGTAGTAAAATATATCCAAGAGGAAATAAAAGATATTGGTCAATTAATTTTTGTGATATGTTAAAAGAAAAGTATAAAGACGAAATAGAAATAAAAGAATGGGAATATCTAAAAGACAAGAAAGTACCTATTTTAATACACAGAAAAAGAAGATATTGAAAAATCTCCTTTTTATTCAATTATGTAAGGATTTTCTGAAGTCCCGTCACCTGAGATAAACCCGTTTTCAGTGGTCACATTGATAACTGGACGAACGGCAAAGTCGTTAACTACACTGTAGAGAATGATGTAATCAAACTCAAGCCATACACGAGCACCACCAAAATCGAAACCGGCCGGCGTCATACTCCAATAATACATTTCAGAATCCCCAGGATTTAAATAACTATCTGTTGTTACTCCAGGATTTTCTCCTCCTAAAACTAATTCATCTGCCGTTATTAGTCCTGCTTTTAATCTATAACTTCCCCCATAACTTTCACTTGTAACAGGACACTTCAAAGTTGGACTATTTTCTTTTGTATATCCTATTGTTGATTGTCCTAATCTATCATAACTTGCAAAAACATTATAATTCATAGAAGGAAAACCATAGTCAGTGTCTTTTTTATATCCACTACTATCACTACAGAACCTTCCGCCTAATACCTTACTATCATAACTACTACTTCCTAAGGTATTTTTATACCAAGTATCTACTTCTTTCTTTATAAAACTATCTACCCCATTATCATAGGTATATCCTGTGTATTTTGAATCATTATACTCTAAATTATATGATGTCATCCCCACTGCAAAAGAATTTACTAAATCTGTATTTGTAGGATTGACACTCGTTCCATTATAAATTAATCTTAAGCTTCCATCTCCATTTACTCTTACTATCTTCCAGTACATCTTATCTCCCTTAGATGCTAATAGCACTCTATTACTTTCACTACAACTACTATTATATTCTTGGCAAGACGCTAAACTCTGAAAAAATCTACTACCATAATTATACACATAATAATCCTCTGTATATTCTCCAAATTGAACATTATTATTTGTTACATTCCCTCTAAAATAGTAACTTGTTCCATCTTCATCTTCAATGCTATATAATCCATTTGTTACATACTCTGGATTATTTTGTGGACCAGAACTCATATCTAAATAGTTTCCATTACTTGCATAATTAAACATATTAGTCTTTTCTTCTTGTAATTCATTATCAGCTAATATCTTTTGTGTTGTTAATGGAACATACTTATCTCCTGCTTTTCCATATAAATTTATTCTTACACTAAATGTTAATCCTCCTCCATCTCCTTGAGGATTATAACTCTCATCTACATACATTCTAAGTCTATAGTTATTACTTTCACTACTATTCATACTACTTGTATATAAACTCATCTCATTTACTGGTCTTCCTGTATAATCATTAGCACTACTCTCTTCATTATATGTCTCAGGTACCATTAAAGCTTCTTCACTACCATCATCTGTTAATCTAGTTAGATATAACTTTATATATTCTCCACCTATAGTATTACCATCTTCTTTTTTAGCACTTATTTCATAGTTGATATTTACATCTCCTGTTATTTCACTACTTACACTAAAGTCAAAATACTCCCCTGGATTTAATCTAACAGTTCCTGTCTTATCTGTTGTTGGTAAGGCTCCACTTAAACTTATTGTATTATCTGTTTCAGTATATGTCATTGTAATAGAACCTGTCGTTATAGAGTTTACTTTACTACCTGTTTTACTATAACTAAAGGCAGCATAACTTACTCCTACTATCGCTAGTATCATTACTACTAACACTACTATTATTATAATATTTTCTTTTTTCTTCATCTTTCACTTCTCTCCTTTATTATTTTTCTCACACCATCAAAAAGAACAGAATAATCCTATCCTGCTCTTATATCATAATGAAAGAAAGTATTATTTAAACTACCATTCTGGTAATTTAATGCCCCCCCCAAGTAACATATTGTGAACCCAAAGTTTTAGAAAAATGACGAATTAATTTACCCCAGAATTGACGAATTATTTTACCCTGATAAATTAAATTTGCCATATTTATTCATTCCTTTCTTTATCTTTGTTAACTTAATAATAACAGAAAAAAAGAACTTAGACAAGCCCTTTTATTCATAGTTATTTGCTCTAACTTCCATAAAGCTTTGTGGATGATTACATACTGGACATACATCAAGAGCATCTTTACCAACATATACATGTCCACAGTTACGACAAATCCAAATCTTGTCTCCATCTTTATGGAATACTCTATCATCTTTAACATTCTTAAGAAGTGTTAAGTATCTTTCTTCATGTTCTTTTTCAATCTTTGCTACACTTTCAAATAGGAATGCTATACGAGTAAATCCTTCTTCTCTAGCAGTTTCTGCAAAGTTCTTATACATATCAGTCCACTCATAGTTTTCACCAGCAGCTGCATCTTCTAAGTTAGTCATAGTATCAGGAATATCTCCACCATGTAATTCTTTAAACCATAACTTAGCATGTTCCTTCTCATTATTAGCAGTTTCTTCAAAAATTGCTGCTATTTGTTCATAACCATCTTTTCTAGCTTTAGATGCGTAATATGTATATTTATTACGAGCTTGACTTTCTCCTGCAAATGCAGTCATTAAGTTTTGTTCAGTTTTTGAACCTTTTAATTCCATTAATATACCTTCTTTCTACATATTATTTATATTAAAGAGCTAGCTCTATTAATATACTACTATTATTTTAACACTTCTAAATTTTTCTTCAAGAGTTAACAAGTATCTTTATTTAGTTTTTTACAATTATCACATATACCTTCAAATACTAAGTTAACATGTTTAATATCAGTTAAATTAGAAGTTGATAATAAATTATCTATAAGACTATTATCAAGAAAAACATCAGTAATTTTATTACACTTTAAACAATAAAAGTGATAATGCTCTTTCCTATAATCATAATGAACTCCATCAGGACAATCTATCCTTCTAATAACATCATCATTAACTAGACTATTAACTGTTCTATAAACAGTCGCTTGTCCTATATTTTTATCACTTACTAGTTCACACAACTCTTTAATAGTAGGATGATTATAGTTATTTTTTAATACTTCTATTATCTCTTGTCTTTGTACTGTTTTTCTTTCCATATCTACACCTTATTGATAATCATTATCAATTAAATTATAGTAAAAATAAATATATAAGTCAATAAAAAGAACTAAATATTGCTATTTAATTCCTATATATTTTCTTTTAAACTCCTCTAAGTCTTTAAAATACTTATTCTTAAAATCAATATCATTATTAACAAGACCTAAGTCTTTATTTTGTTTTATTTTATATAAATATCTCATCTTCATTAACTCTTCTTTTTCACTTTTCATAAACTCATGAATACTTAACTATATTCTTTAACCTCCTAATCACTTTCTTTTCTATTCTTGATATATAAGACTGACTAATACCAAGTAGTTCTGCAACTTCTTTCTGGGTTAATTCATTATGTCCCATAAGACCATATCTTAGTATGATAATATCTCTATCTCTTGGATTTAACTTCATAACTTCATCTAACATTAATTTTTTATCAGTCTCTTCTTCTATTCCCTTAGTTACAATATCTGCATCAGTTCCTAATATATCTTCAAGATGTAATTCATTCCCTTCTGCATCTAAACTAAGAGAAGCATCTATACTTACTTCTGTTTTAGATTTCTTAATTTTTCTTAGATACATCAATATCTCATTATCAATACAACGTGATGCATAAGTTGCAAGCTTAATATTTTTATCTGGTTTAAAGGTATTGATACCTTTAATAAGACCAATTGTCCCTATACTAACTAAATCTTCTAAATCTACTTTCGTATTTTCATACTTTTTAGCAAGAAATACTACTAATCTTAAATTATGTTCAATTAAAACATCTCTTGCATGTATATCTCCATCCATAGCCATTACAAGATATGCTTCTTCATCTTCTTTTGATAATGGTTCTGGTAAGATATCACTACTACCTACATAAAATATTTCACAAGATTTATCAAGCAAAAATGCTACTAAATAAAGTAAACTAATCATTTTAATTCCTCCTCTATTATATTAGGGAGTATACAACTAGCTCCCTTAATCTCTATATTTTTAGGGCTAACTCCTAATAAATATTTCTTAGTAATTAAATTATCATCTATCCTTAATTCCTCTATTTCTATGCATCTAAGTAAACTATTAGAATCTACTGTTTTAAAGGGTACTAAAATAGATTCTTCTAAACTAAGATTAATTTCACTAGAATTAATAAGAATAACTCCCCTTCTCTTATAAGGATCTTTAATATTATTACCTGTATCTAAGAATCCTAACGTATTAATAGTACCTTTTTTACACCTAATAGAGACACTATGAAGTAGTTCTCTTTTTTTCTTCTCATTTTTCATCATTTTATGATATAGATAAAAGATTATAGGACTACTTATTAAGATAATTATTAAGTTTAAACTAGTCCCATCATGAATAAAGATAAAGCCTTTTTGTTTATAACTAAACTGATTATTAAAAAAATAGATAAGCCCTCCTAAGATAATACTATTGCCATAAAGACTCTTTATAAGAGAAAAAAATAATTCCTTAGATGTTATTTTAAAGCCAACAAAAATCATAATAATACTTATTACTACTTTAAAGAGAAATAAAGAAAAATTATTTAAGGGTAGGAACAAAAGAAATGTACTAAGACTTCCCAGAAATGAAGATATAAGTAATCTTCTTTTTTTAGAAAAGACTTTACACTCTATACTAACTGTCATTAAAAGGAGTAAATCAAACATGAAATTAATAAAGAATATTAGATCTAAATATACTTTCATTCCTACCACCGTTTTAAGTATATAAAAAAAGAAGCGAATAATTTGTCGTTTCTTATTAAATATTATTTTTTCCAATACTGTTAGGACTTTCTATCATTTATAAGTGTTAATTTTATTATTAGTAAAGTCAAACATAACCATACCGTTTGCCCCAGTATTATAAATTAAAGAACCATTCTCCTCTAATCTTTCTACTACCTCTTTATGAGGATGATTAAATTTATTATTAACTCCTGCAGATATTAAGGCATAAGTAGGATTAATAACATCTATAAACTCTTCACTACTACTAGTTCTAGAACCATGGTGACCTACTTTTAATATAGTAATATCATCAAATTCATAGTTATCTAAAATATATTCTTCACTTTTAATACTAGCATCTCCCATAAATAATAACTTCTTATCATCAATAGTACTATATAAAACTAAACTACTATCATTTTCATTAGGATAAGTATTAGAGATAACTAAAAAGTTAAAGTTACCTAAACTAAAACTATCTCCTTCTCTTAATTTATAATGACTAGAAGAATTAACCCATATTTTTTTCTCTAATAAATTTAAATCATTTCCATTAAAGAAAACAGTTTCTACATCTATCTCATCCATTATAGTTAATGCTTCTCCAGCATGATCATAATCGCCATGAGTTAGAACTAAGTAATCTAATTTTGTTATACCTAACTGATTTAGAAATGTAACTAAATATTTACCCCCGCTACTCTTTTCATACTGCATCCACTCTTCAGTATAATAATTCATAACACCTCCTGTATCTATTAACATAGCCTTATTATTTGATATTATTAAGAAAGAATCTCCTTGTCCTACATCTATCATATATAAAGCATCTTTGGGAAATACTTTAGGATAAGAGTAATGGACTATTACCATTAATAATATTAAGAACAGGAATAACTTCTTTTTTACCTTTAAGAATAAATAACTAAATATAAGTACAAAGTATAATAAATAATAAACTAGATTGAACCTTGCAAGAGTAATATATCCTATATTAATGTGAGATAAAAATAATACACTTTCTTCAAAGATATTTATAAAAAACTCTAAGATAAAAGATAGAGGTGGTATAAAGAAACATATAATCGATAAAGGAAAAATTATTACATTGATAAATGGAACATAGAAAAGATTATAAACTATACTAAGCGGATTAATATAAGAAAAATGATATAAAGAAATGGGTAAACTAACTAAGAAGCTTACCCATGATACCTCTAATAAGTCTATTATCTTACCTTTACTTTTCTTATTATTCATGTATAGTATTAAAGTACAACTTATAACTGTAGAGTACTGAAAACCTACATTGAATATGTAATAGGGGTTTATTAAGAAAAGAATACTTAAAGATAATAGAATTAAGAAAAGAGGTCTTATATTGAAGTTAAAAGTATTATTAATAGAAAATACTAAACTAAAAATCAAGGCTCTATCAATCGCTGCACAATCTTCTATTATTAAATAATAACTGAGTACGATAGAGAACACAAAAATTAAATTTTTTAAATTAAAATTTTTCTTACGAAAGGAAATAATTGAAATAAGAAAACTTATTTGTGTTCCTGATAGAGCGAAAAGATGAGAGATTCCAAGTTTTCTGAAATCTTCTTCTAAAGTAGCATCGAAGGAAGTATCATCTCCTAAGAAGAAGACTTTTATATAACTTCCTACTTTATTATCTGCTATACTACTTCTAACAGTATTTCTAATACTATTTAAAATATTACTATTTTTGGTTTTAATAGAAAAATCAGATACTTCCATTATATAAAAAATCTTTTGGTATTCAAGGTAGGTAGGATAGGAAAAACCATAAAAATTTTGACTGGAAATGGGTTCGTTCAACTCTCCTTCTAAAGTAAGAGTATCACCTAATGAAAGTTCTTTTTTTGTTTTATTTAATTCTTCTTCGGTATCGAAGTAATAAGTGGCGATAAGTTTTTCTTTAGTTTTAAGTGTCAGTGTCATTTTATTACCTTGATATTTTATAGATAAAACTTCTCCATCTATTTTAGTTTCACTCCCTTCTAATGAAGAAGTAAAATCTATATTTATATAAATAGCAAGATAAATTAAACTAATAATAAATAACGTAATATAAATAGATTTAAATAGTAATATTTTCCTTAATCTGATCAAAGATAGCATCTCCTATACCACTAACTTCTTTTAACTCTTCAATATTTTGAAATGCTCCTACTTCTTCCCGATACTCTATTATAGCTTGCGCTTTTGCCTCACCAATACCAGGAAGTGTCATTAATTCATCTAGTGTCGCTGTATTAAGTGATACTTTACCACTAATAACTACACTACTAGAACTAGTATCATCAGTACTATCTTTAATGCAAGCATCGTTTTGAATACCATTTTGACTTAAACAAGCTTCTTGTTCTATTTCTTCCTTTTCTTTAGTTTCTGTGAAACTATTCACTTCATCATAACTATAGACAATAATAACCATTTCATCTTTAACTTTCTTAGAAAGATTCAAAACTGAAGTGTCGGCAACTTCCGTTAAATCACCTGCTAATCTAATGACATCAATAACTCTACTTCCTTCTTTAACAGTATATATTCCAGGATTAATAACTTCTCCTTTAATATCTACTTGATAGTAAACCTCTTCTTCCTCCTCTTCATCCTTTTTAGTATCATTCTTTGTATTTAAAACAATATTTTCATCTTCTTTATCATCCGCAGTATAATTTTTATAGATAAAGACAAAGCCTATGACTAATAGCAAAACAAGTCCTAAACACACGAGAATTATTTCTTTCTTATGACGATAAGTAAAAGTCATTTCTAATTCCTCCTTTCCAGTTACGATACTATCAGAAGAGGAAAATAAATGCAAAAAGCAAATTTTGCAAATTCACCCCAATTTTAGAGGTGAATTTAATAAATTCGCCCGTAGAAAATGCAAAATTGGCCCTCATTTTAGGGGTCAATTTACAAAATTCATACTTTTTTAACTTTTTTTATCTCTTAGTCTATTTTCTATATTAACACGTTGAACTATCGCTAAGGAAACCATTAAACACAAAGTAAAACTTCCTCCATAACTTAAGAAAGGTAATGGAACACCTGTCATAGGCATAAGTCCAAACAATCCCATTAAATTAACAATAACATGTAGGAATATATAAACCGCTACTCCATAACAAAGTAAAGCACCTCTATTGGTATAACTTTCTCTTCCTATTTTTAATATTCTATAAAGTAAATAAAGATAAGCTAGGATGATAGCAATTCCTACAATAAGACCTAATTCTTCAACTACAACTGCATAGATAAAGTCTGTATATGGATATGGTAAATATAAATATTTCTGAGTACTATTTCCAAGACCAATTCCTGTAAGTCCTCCATTATTAATAGCAATATAACCATTACATACTTGGTTACCTGTATCAAGGAGTCTATCACAAGGTCTTGTAAAATTAAATCTTTCTAACTGTCTTGCTTGTAAAAAACTACCTCCCGACATAATAAGTACGGCACCTACTACTAAACACATACCAAAGAAAAGAGCGATGACTTTAAACTTAATAACTTTAGAGACAGGAGAGGAAAAAAATACTATTCCTATAAGTGCTGCAAATATAATAGCAGTTCCTAAATCTGGTTGTAACATAATTAAGAAAGTTATTATTACACCTATTATTAAAGGTATAATCGCTATAAAGAAATTATCTAAACGTTTCTCATGTACTTCATAAAATCTTGCCATAAAAACTATCATAATTACTTTAATAAATTCACTAGGCTGCAAAGTAAAAGAGCCTATTTGAATCCAACTAACAGCATAGTTTGTCGCTTTACCATAAATAAGTAATAAAATAAGTACTGCTACAAAAGCTATCAAAAGAATATTTGACATCATACCATAAAACTTAGTATTAAATTTAACCATAAATATACAAAAGATAAAACTTACAATTAAAAATAATCCCTGTCTAAAAAAATAAGCATAAGGACTTCCCCCATTCATATAGGATGTAACGTTACTAGCAGAAAATATCATTATAAGTCCTAATACGAAAAGAATTAAGGTTAGAATAAATAGAGGTTTATCTATATTTTTTATTATGTCCTTAAATTTAGTCATTATTCTAACCCTCCTTATCTTTAGTCTTTTTCTTTAAGAATACCACAAATTTTATCATGTTTAAAGTAACCTAGTCAAATTCATTAACAATTTGACATATTTTTTCATATCTTATATTAGAAAAAGGAGGTTTTTAACTATGTATTATTATGGTGGTGGATCATTTAATTCATTCCCAAGTTGTGGATGTGGTAATCAATGGTTCTTCCCTAGTTGCAATTGTGGCTGGGGCTGGAATAACAACAATAACAATTATGCTATAATTTTAGTCTTATTTATATTATTAGTTATTGTAATTGGTGTTAGATTCACAAGATAAGAAAGGTTAGCCTTTCTTTTTTTCTGTTTTTATGTTAATATATAGCAAGAAATGGGGTATTTTAGATGTTAAGAAATAAAGATATTTTAGATGAAAAGGACAAAAGATTAAGATTAGTTAGTAAAGATGTTACTTTTCCTTTAAGTAAAGATGACTTAAAAACTATTGATTTAATGGTAGAATATCTAACTAATAGTCAAATAGAAAGGTTATCAGAAAAATATAATTTAAGACCTGGTATGGGTATGGCTGCAATTCAATTAGGAATTCCTAAAAGATATTTAGTAATTGTTCATGAAGTAGATGAAGAAGAATTTGATACTTATATTGTTTGTAATCCTAAAATTATTAGTAATTCAAGTGAAAAGATTTATGTAGAAATGGGAGAAGGATGTTTATCTGTTAATCGTGAAGTTGATGGTATTGTACCTAGATATGCTAGAGTTACTGTAGAAGGATATGATACTAAAGGTAATAAGATTAGAGTAAGAGCAAGAGAAGAACTTGCTATTGCCTTTCAACATGAAATAGATCATTTAAATGGTGTTATGTTTACAGATTATATTAATCCTAAAAATCCATTTAAAGATAGTGATAAATATAGACCAATTTAAAAACAGGACGAACCTGTTTTTATTTTATACCATTCTTTTTTCCGTAGTATAAAGCTAATACTTGTAATTTATCATCATCAGAATCCAAATCAGGAATTTCTTCTAAGACTTTCGCAAACTCATCAAGTGCTTCATCATAAGTAAGTTTAGCAAGTACTTCGCCATTAAGTACTTTATCTTTATCATCCCTACTCTTATATAAAGCATTACCAGCAATATCTAATGTTATATCATCTTTTTCTAAATAAGAATGAAAATACCCCCCAGCAAATAAATTATTATTATAAGAAAGTACTGCCTTATAATCTCTATTCTCAGATAAAAAGTCAAGACTTCTCTTATAGCAACAATTCATAAGATTTCTTTTAAAAATATAAGCAGATTTAGTGTTTTTAAAAATCTCGCTTGCCTTATAAACCTTTATTGTTCCTATACTTGTTTCAAGTCTATATAAAAAGCCATCATCTTCTTCACTAATTACTCCAGGCCAGAGTAAACTTTCCTTTTTTTCACCGCATAACAAATCATAAATTGCTCTTTTAATAGATGAGCTATAATCAAAATTATATCTATTTAGTATTTTATCTAAAACTTGATGTTTTCCTCTCTTTTTTAAACGAAAATAATTATAAAGTAACTTATCACTAAAAGTACCTTTAATATTAATATATGATCCAATTTTTTTATATTCTCTAATAATATTTTCTGCTATTTGATTAGATAAATCTAAATAGTATTTTTCTGTATTGCTATCATATCTCTCTATTTCTTCCATTTTCATAAAGATTCCCCTTCTAATGATTCTATATATTATAACACATTTTACATAGATTAAATCATTTATTTTGTTTTTAGATTTACAAAACAAATCATCCTTGCTAGAATTAAGTAGGAGGATATAATGAAGAAATACATTGTTTTATTAATTTTAGTTATTTTATTTGGATTCACTTTTGCCTTTAGGCGACCTTTATATAATTTGTATAGGACTTATTTTATTAAAGAGGAAAAAGAAGTTACTTTGACTGCATCTAATGATTATACAAGGGATTATGATTTTAATTATGTTAAAAGAACTGATGATTTTACTCCTAGTAATTATCAAGATTTATTAAATATTTATTATACTGTTTTAAATTCTGGAGAAGAAGAATTCTCATTTTACTGTACTGATGAATATTCAGAATGTATAAATGATGTTGATAGTCTTGCTAATAATCAGAAAGTTCTTTCTACTATTAATAATTTTGTACATCCCTTTAATAGTTTTAGGCATTTAGAAACTAGTTATGATGATTATGGTAAAGTTACTTTAAAGATTGAACATATTTATAATAATAATGATATTAAATTAATAAATGCTAAAGTTGAAGAAATAGAAAAAGAAATATGGAATAGTTCTATGAGTAATGAAGATAAGATTAAGGAAGCTCATAATTATATTATTAATAATAGTAAGTATGATAAGGATAGAAGTGATAATAATATTGTTAAATATAAATCAGATACTGCTTATGGTAGTCTTTTAGAAGGTTATAGTTTATGTGGTGGTTATACTGATGCTATGGAACTATTTTTAGAAGATATGGGGATAAAAAGTTACAAGATATCTTCAGAAAATCATGTTTGGAATGCTGTTTATTTAAATAATGTTTGGTATCACTTAGACCTTACTTGGGATGATCCTATTACTACTGATGGTAGTGATATCTTAGAATATAACTTCTTCTTAATAACTACAAGTGAGTTAAGTGAATTAGAAGGAGAACAACATAATTATGATAAAAATGTTTATAGTGAACTAGCTGTTTAAAAAATGTTAGGAAATGATTCTTAACATTTTTTGTTACAATCAGAAATAATCTACTTCTTTAATTGCTTTTCTTCAAAATTAAGTTCTAAATTATCATAAATTTTTATTTCGTCATTATTATGAAAGAAAGAATTTATTAAGTCCATATCGGAAATATTATTTTCTAAAATCCATATACATTTGCTTATAAAATTATGAGTAACAATAAGTACTGTTTTTTCCTCATATTTTGTATGTATTTCACTAAGAAAATTCCCTACTCTCTTTAATCCTGCTAATAAAGTTTCTGCTCCTTCCGGTGTTCTATCCATATCAAGTGAATTCCAAGCCTTTTTATCTATACTTCTTCTTGATATACCTAACAACGTCCCTGGGTCTCTTTCTGCTAATCTAGAATCTAATATAATACTATTTTTTGGTGCTACAATATTAGCTGTTTGTATAGCTCTATCTACAGGTGAAGAGTAAACAACATCAAATTTAACATTTTGCAATTCATTTCTAATTTTTGTAGCTTGCTCTATCCCTTTTTTGGTTAGCTTTTCATCATTCCATCCACTAACAACTTTTTCAATATTAGATGGTACTTGTCCATGTCTAACAACATATAATTTCATTACAAAAACCTCCTATTTATTAAAGAACTGTTTATCACTAAATATTTCTAACGGATAAATTCTATTTTCAATATAATCTTTAATGATATTTTTACCAACCAAATAATTTCTAAGTTGTTCTTCTGTCATTTTTTCAATATCTTTAATATCTATCCACTTAACATCAACAATTTCGTTGGAGTCAAATTCTATTTTTCCACCAATTACTTCTGCAACAAAGCGTATAATGACATGCGTTTCATTTCGCAATTCTGTTTCACATATAGGTAACACGCCTTTTAATTTTACATCTAATCCTGTTTCTTCTTTTACTTCTCTAACTGCTGCGTCTGTAACATTTTCAAACTCATTAACATGACCTGCAGGAAAATTCCACTGTCCATAACAAAAGTCCAAGCCTTCTTGTACCATTAAAATTTTATTATCTTTTTCAACTACACAACCTGCAATAATTTTCATAAAAGTTGCATTCCTTTCTTTTTTATGTATAGTAATTAGACTCTTGAACTGAAATTATTTATTATTTTCCATCATTTTCTTAGCCATTTTTAAAATAAATTTATTAGTTGCAGGTACTTTTTCTCTATCTTTCTTATAACCTAGTGTTTTAAGAGAATTGTCTGCAGAATCAACACATAAATCAACTCCAGATATAAAGCTTGCCATACTTGAGCATAAAAAGACAATAGGTCCTGCCATTTCTTCACTAGTGGCAAGGCGATGAGCGACTCCTGTCTCAGCAAGTAGAGCTTCTTCTCCACCAGCCATCTTTTCAAATTCATCTTTCATACCTGTATCAGTAGAGCCTGGCATTACATTATTAACTCTAATACCTTGTTTACCTAGTTTAACTGATGCTTCACATGCATACTCTGATAAACATCTTTTAGAATACATATAGGCAAAAGTTGAAGGAGATATTTTTGCAAGATGTTCTACTACCCTCTCTACTTCTTCCCAAGTTTCAGCATTTACTACCTTACTTTGTTCTTTTCTAAACTCTTTCCAATTAAGTCCTGCAGTACTAGTAACATAGACAATACTACCACCCTTACTCATTCTCTTAGTTAAATATTCTTCTGTAATATAGAAGTTCGCAGTGTAGTTACAATTAAACGTTGTCATATAATCTGATTTAGAACCTGATAGTCCTGCTACTCCAAAGAAACAGTCAATATGTTCAGGAAGTTTACTAAATAAGTTATCTATTTCTTCTTTTTTAGACAAATCACATTTAATAAACTCAGTTATACCCTTAACATCACAAGAATTTAAGTCGACTGCATAACAACTAGCTCCTAAATCAACTAACATTTCTACTGTTGCCTTACCCATACCACTACTAGCTCCTGTTACTATACAAACTTTATCCTTATAACCAAAATAATCTTTCATATAAATCCTACCTTTCTAACTAAAGTATAGATAGACAAAAGAAAAAAGTAAATAATTTATTAAAAATTAGATACTTTTTTACAGTATATATGATTTTCTAGTAGAATAATTTATTACTCGCGGGCCATCTACAAGCGAGATAATCTGCAGTGTAGAATAATTTATTACTCGCATCCATCTACAAGCGAGAACATCTCCGTAAAAAGAAAATCATCTTACATATATTATATGAAGTTTCCCTCATCTAATACATTTTAATCATATCATAAATGGTACTAGTATGTAAAGCTATTTTGTAAAATTAGTTAGCTATTTTATATTGTTGATATTATCATTTTAATAATAATTTCTTTTCTAAAGAATAATCTACAATAGAGTCAATATGTGACTGAGTAGTATCAAATACAGGAATATCTAAATCTTTTTGACTAATTAACATTTCTATTTCAGTACATCCTAATATTACACCTTTAATATTGCTTTGTTTTTTCATATTATTTATTACTTCTATATAATAATCTCTTGAATTGTCACTAATCCTGCCTTTACATAGCTCATCAAATATTATTCTATCTATTTCATTAATCTCATTTTCACTATTTGGAATACTAACTGTTAAGCCATTTTTTCTTAATCTGTCTTTTAAAAAGTCTTCTCTCATTGTATAACCAGTACCCAAAAGTCCAACGTTTAATACTTCATTCTCTTTACATTTATCAGCAACACAGTCAGCAATGTGAATTAGAGGAATATTTATTTGACTTTCTATATAATCTGCTAATTTATGCATTGTATTAGTTGCAATAACTATATAATCAGCACCAGCATTTTCTAATGTTTTAGCAATAGAAGCTAGCTCTACACCAATTTTATCCCATTCATTATTTAACATTAGTTTTCTAATCTCTTCAAAATTAACATTGTAAATAATCATTTTAGCACAGTTTAAACCACCACATATCGCATTAACTCCATTATTAATTCTTTCATAATAATGAATTGATGACTCATAACTCATTCCACCAATAATACCAATTGTTTTCATTTTTTATTTCTCCTCAATTTATTTTTTGTTTTTTTAGGTTTTTCATCATCAAAATCAATAATACCTTCCCATTCAAAAGGTTTTAAATCTTTAAGGACCTCTGATGCATTAAGTATAGGTCTTTTCTGTTGAAAGAACCCTTCAGGAAACTTTGTTATGCTTTTCTTTACCATATAACATTCCCTCCCTATATAAAATTTAATACAATTATATATTATCATTAATGTAACAAGCAGTCAATATTTTTAAATGCTATTAACAATAAATAAATTATAAATTATTAATTAAATCTTTAGTTTTATTCTCGACATTTAATTTTATTATTAGTTTTATTAACTTATCTAACATATCATCACTTAAACGACCAATTACTTTATATTCTATTTTATCTTTCTTAAAATAGAATAAATCGTCTGCCCTAATATAACCACTTTTGTTGTTAACATTTCTACCTTTGATTTTGTTAGGTACGATTTCTAGATTACTTTTAATCTTTAACTTTCTTTTCTTATGGCTTTCACTGTGAAAACTACACATAACATTAGAAATAAAATCATATGAATAACTCTCTATTATCCCTGCTTCGTCACTAATTACCACAAAAGAATGCTTAGGAACAACAGTGCCATTCCTATCTTTAAATTCCTTAACAACAATTATGTCTCCAACTCTACACATAGATACCCTCCTTTCTTTAATATTCACACAAGAAGAAATACTTGTGTCTACTATATAATTAACGATATCTTTATTTTTGCTCTTTTAATTCTACACAAAAAAAACTAGAGTTTTTCCTCTAGTCTCTTTTCTCTTCTTTTAACTTTATTACTTATCTCTTAATTCTACATCTAAAGATGTTGTTACTTTCTTAATAATATTATCAAAGACATTCATAACCTCTTCATCAGTTAAAGTTCTATTACTATCCATAAATGTTAAGTTATAGGCAATAGATTTTTTATCATTATCAAATTTTTCATAAACATCAAATACCTTAATATCACTAAGTAATCTACCCCCTGCTTTTTTAATAACTGTCTCCACTTCACTTGATGGCATAACCTTAGGAACAATGAATGCTACATCTTTAACGATTGTTGGATATTTTGATGCTTCTTTATATTTTAATGGTTTAACTTTAGTCATTAAAGCATTTAAAGATAACTCACACACATATACTTCATCCTTACATACTTTAGGATGAACTCTACCCATAATACCTATTCTTTTACGGTCAAGTAAAATATCTGCAGAAATTCCTGGATGTAAGTCTGAAACACTACTTTTAACAAAGCTATAACGATTTTTAAAACCTAGATATTCAAGAATACTTTCTACTATTCCTTTCATTAAATAGAAGTCTACTTTCATAGAACCTTTCCAAGAATTAGTAATGTAATTACCTTTCATTAAGAATGCTATTTTAGATTCTTCATTATAAGCTTTATCATAGGTTTTAGCAATCTCATAGATATTTATATCTTCTACTTTACGAGCTTTATTATAATTATAAACATTCATTAATGATGGAATTAAACTTGTTCTAATAACACTCTTATCAACACTCATAGGATTAGGTAAAGTGATTCTTTCTTTTTCTTCATAATCAAAGCTAGAAGCCATTGAAGGTGATACTAAAGTATAAGTTTTAACTTCATTAAGCCCTAAACTTCTAAGACGTTTAGATATGGCTTTACGATATTTAACATCTCCTACATACTCACCTTTTTTTACTTCAATATTAGGAAGAGTTCCTTTTATATTTTGATATCCATAAAGTCTACCAATCTCTTCTGCTATATCATTAACATTAGAATCAATATCTAGTCTTCTACTAGGAATAGTTACAGTAAATTTACCATCTTTAATAGTATATGGAAAGTCTAGTCTTTCTAACTCATGTTTCATATCTTCTTCATCTATTTTAAGTCCTAGCATTTTATCTACTTCAATAGGATAGAATTCTACTACTTTAGGAGTCTTATTTAGTTTATCGTGCACAACAGTTCCAGAAAGAATGGTAGCATTAGCATATTTTTCTAATAAGTGGCAAGCTCTATCAAGAGCCATATTAGTGTATTCATAACTTAGTCCTTTACCATATCTTATACTAGCTTCACTTCTAAGGTCTAAATGAGATGCAGTATATCTAATACTAACAGGGTCAAAGATAGCTGCTTCTATCAAGATATTTTTAGTAGTGGTCTCTACTTCAGTATTAAGTCCTCCCATAACACCGGCAACACAAATAGGCTTAGTTCCGTCAGTAATAACAATATCACTGTTTTTTAAAGTTCTTTCCTTACCATCTAAAGTAGTAATTAACTCATTATCTTTAGCATCTCTAACTAATATTTTATCGCCTAGAGAATCTTTATCAAAGAAATGAAGTGGTTGACCAAACTCTAACATAACGTAATTAGAAATATCAACAACATTGTTTATTGGTCTCATACCTACTGATAATAGTCTTCTTTTAATAAAATCAGGTGAATCTTTAATTTCAACATTAGTAACCATCTTTGCTAAATAATAAGGACATTTAGGAGTATCAACTTCTAGTTTAAAATGATTATTAACGTTATCTTTATCTTCATTATAAGATAAATCAGGTAGTTTTACTTTTCTATTTAATATTGCAGAGATTTCATAAGCAAAACCAATATGATAGTAACAGTCATTATTACGATGTTTATGAATATCTAACTCATATAAAGTATCTTCTAATCCTAAGTATACAAGAGGATCTTTTCCTACAGGAGCATTTTCATTTAATTCTTCAATACCTTTAGCATAAGTCTCATCAGTTTTCTCCTCAAGACCTAATTCATATAAAGCACAAATCATACCATTAGATTCTACTCCTCTAATCTTACTTGATTTAATAGCAAAGTCTCCTGGTAAGACAGCTCCTGGTAATGCTACTATTACTTTAAGTCCTTCTTTTACATTAGGAGCCCCACAGACTATTTGTTGTAGTTCCTCTTTACCTATATCTACCTGACATAAATGTAAATGGTCACTATCAGGATGGTCTATACAACTAACAACTTTGCCTATTACTAAATTATCTATTTTATTAGTAATAACTTTTTCAATATTAATACCAGATTCTGTTATTTTAACTGCAAGCGTCTCTAAATCTTGATCGCTTATATCAATATAATCTTTTACCCATTCTAAATTAATCATTACTACTAATCTCCCCTCTATCAAAATTATTAACTTCTCTTAAGTCTGTATTATAGAAAACTCTTAAGTCATTAATACCATATTTAAGCATAGCGACTCTCTCTGCTCCAAAACCAAAGGCAAATCCTGACCAAACACTAGGATCAAATCCACTCATTCTAAGAACATCTGGATGAACTACTCCTGCTCCACAGATAGTAATAAATCCTGTATTTTTACAAATATTACAGCCATCTCCTTTACAATTAAAACAACTAATATCTACTTCAACTGATGGTTCTGTAAACTGATAATAACTTGGTCTTAGTCTTACTTCAACACTATCACCAAATAACTTTTTAAATACAACTTCAAAAGTACCTTTTAAGTCAGATAGTGATATATCTTTATCTACAAGTAGTCCTTCTATTTGCATAAATTGATGAGAATGAGTCGCATCATCATCATCTCTTCTATAAGTCTTACCAGGACAAATAACTCTAACTGGCTTCTTACCTTCTGCTTTTAACATTGTCCTAACTTGAACAGGTGAAGTTTGACTTCTAAGTAATATCTCTTCTCCTTCAATATAGAATGTATCTTGAGCATCTCTTGCAGGATGTCCTTTAGGTATATTTAACATCTCAAAGTTATATTTATCTTCCTCAACTTCAGGTCCATCTACTACATCATAACCCATAGACATAAAGATTTCTTCTACTTCTTCTATTAATTTCTCTAAGATATTAGGAGAACCTATACTAACTTTAGTAGAAGGTAAACTAATATCAATAGATTCACTTTCTAACTTTTTATTTAACTCTTCTGCATCAAATTTATCTTTCAATGCATTATACTTTTCATTAAAGTAAGTTCTTAGTGAATTAACTTCCATTCCAAACTCTTTTTTCTTATCATTGGGAACATCTTTAATCTTACTATTAAGTTCTGTAATAATACCTTTCTTACTTAAATATTTAATGTGTAGTTCATTAAGTTCTTTTAAGTCCTTAACACTTTCTAAATCTTTTTCTATCTCTTTTTTAATATCTTCTATATTCATATTAATACATCTCCTTTATCTTAACTAATCTTTTTATATGAGGAATATCTACATCTTTTTTAGGACTATAGTAAATTGTATTAAGTCCTGCATTCCTCGCTCCTAATATATCTTTATCATAATTATCTCCTACCATAACACATTCACTAGGTTTATAAGGACCACAAGCATAGAGAAATCCTTCTTTACTTGGTTTCATATGATAATCTGCTCCTATAATTCCTTTGAAGTATGAATCAAGTCCTAATTTCTTAAGTCTACCTACCTGAGTTTTTGTAAACAAATTTGAATAGATAATATTCTCTATTTCTAAACTATTTAGATAATCCAATACTTCAACCGCACCAGGATGAATACACTCATTAACATTAATCATATAATCAATCCATTTATCAATTAAGTCTTGATTAATCATAACTCCACTTCTTATACTTAGAAAATCACTAAGTAATTTTTTATTATATCTAGGATACTCTCTTTCATAAGCATTGATTAAATCCCAACGTTGTTTATTAAACTTAAGAAAATCTTCTTCACTTAAGTTCGCTCTAAATAATTCTTCTTCCCTAGAAAAATCTCCATCTAGAATTGTGCCATCTAAATCCCATATGAATCTTTTTATCATAAACTCCTCCTAAAATAAAAAATAACTATAACTTAAGGGTGTTAAACTAACACTGTACCACCTTAATTTATAGTTATTATAACTATCTCATTAATCTTAACGCGAATTAACGCCTATAATTTTGTTATAGGAACTCCTAAGACGAATTCATAAACTATTCTTATCTATTTCCACCTACCATAGACTCTCTTTAAAGAAATCATTTACTACTACTTCTTAATCACAGTCATTTCAAGAATTACTATATCATATTTAAAAGTTAATTGTAAATAGAAAACATTACTTTTTAAGTGAATACTTCTTTTCTAATTCTAAAACTCTCTCTCTTCTTTCATCCATTTCTACTAAATAATTATAGTTATAATCTCCATCTAAATATTTAGTTAAATTTCTAGCCATTAAATTATTCATATAATCATCATAATTATCAGCATAAACCTCTGCATTATATAACTGTTCTATTAAAACTTTAATATCATCAAGTTTTCTTGTATCATTTGTAATATCTAATCCTTCTAAAACTTTCTTATAATTATCAAAAGCTATTCTACCACTATCTAGTCCTAATAAAATCATTTTTCTAAGTTCTTTTTTTCTAGGAATAAATATACCTAAGGTACTTCTTACATATAAAGACCCTTTTATAGTAAAACTGTTCCATTCTTTTAAATTATTTATACTATCATAAATATCAACACCTATTTGTTTTAACAACAAGTTATAACTATTAATAGAAAGATTACCATTTTTACTTGTCTCTTTATCAATAAACTTTTTCCTATCTTTCATGATCTCTAAAGGATAATCAAACTTTTCTTTACCATTAATCATAAATACCCCTCTTTCTAATAAAGCATATTATATACTAAACCAAATCTAAAGTAAAGTAATAGTTTTTACATCATAATTATTACTAAAATGACTACTAAATATAAATTGGCCTTTACTATCCTTTAGCATATTTATAATCTCTTTAATTATTCTGCTATCTAAATTACTATCCAAATCATCTATTATTAAGACTTTTTCTTCTTTAATAGTTTTTAGTATAAAAGGTATAATTGCAAAGACTATTCTATTACTTTTAGATTCATCTCCATAATCTATTATATAGTTTTTACTATCTATATTATGCTTAAATTTAGTAGTATAACCAACTTCTTTTCCTAACATAATGCTTTTAACATTATAATCTATAATATTAACATTAATCTTTTTATAGAAGTCTAAAACATAAGGTTTTAACTTATTATTAATATCTCTACTATATAGATTAAATGATGGTTCAATTAAAGTTCTTATATCTAGGCAAATACCTATAGTTGATGTTAAGAAGGTATATACTTCTTTTAATTCATCTTTAGCATAGCTTAAAAAGAGTCTATTATCTAAAACCATTTTAGAAATATTTTTTAATTTCTTATCATTAAAAGTATAACTTTTATTTATTCTTTCAAAGATAATATTTTCTTCTTTTTCATCATAGTAGTATAAATACTCTTTATCTATAGTATTTTTATTAAAAATAAACCCATAAATATACTTAGTATTATTTATAAGAAAAGTTATCTTAAAACTACTAGGTTTATCATTAAACATATAAGTATTTAAATAGTTATTATTATTTTTAAGAATCAAACTAACAGAATTTAGTATCTTTAAGAGATTAGTTTTCCCACTATTACTAGGACCATTTATATTAACGATACTACTATTCATATCAAATATTACTTTATCTTTAAATGAGAAAAGATTCTCTACTTCTAATTTTAAAATCATATATCCTCCTAAAAATTAAAATAGTGCCTTAGCACTATTATACAGTCATTAATTCTTTTTCTTTATCTTTATAGATATTATCTATATCTTTATTATAGTCATTAACTAAATCTTGAACATCCTTCATCATACCTTTTTCTTCATCTTCAGGTAGTTCCATCTTCTCTATCTTTTCATTAGCTTCATGTCTAATATTTCTAATAGATACTTTAGCTTCCTCTGCCATAGCTTTAACTTGTTTAGTTAATTCACGTCTTCGCTCTTCTGTTAAAGCAGGTATAACTATTCTAATAGTCTCTCCATCATTAGAAGGATTAAAGCCTAGATTAGCGGCGATAATAGCTTTCTCAATATTACCTAAGCATCCTCTATCAAAAGGTTTAATTAATAACTGAGTCGCTTCAGGAACTGATATAGTTGCAAGACTTTTTAATGGAGTCATAGACCCATAATAATCTACCATAACCCCATCTAAACTAGAAGGATTAGCACGTCCTGCTCTAACTGTAGTAAAACGTTTTTCTAAGTTAGCAAGAGTTCCTTTCATTTTATTTTCAATATCTCTAATAAATTCATTATCCATATTTTCTTCTCTCCTTAATTAAATTTTACTATAAATATTACAAAATATCAATTAGATTAAATTACTTCTTTTATAAGTACTTACTTTAGAATCTAAATATATATCAACTATTCCTTTATTAACACCTTTTACAAAGCCTAAACCATTGATACAAATATCTTCATCATAACCCATTTCATAAGTTCTTTTCTGTAAATCTTTTAAATCATCATGCTTACTAGATATTCTTCTAATCTTTAAATCATTAGACATATAGTAAGTAAAACTATTTCTTTCTCCTTCTACATAATCCATTCTAAAGAAGTTATCTACTATTACACTTTGTCCTTTCCTAAGTTGAAAAGTCTTAGGTTTAATCTCTTTTTTAGGACTTATCTTCTTAAATTCATCATCACTAATATAATTAATTATACTACCACTATCAACTAGTCCTGGTGTATCTATAAGAGTTAAATACTCATTTATTTCTATTTCTACTGTATTTAATGTAGTAGAAGGAAGTGGTGATATAGTAAGTTCTCTATCACTAGTAGAATAGTTCTTTAATAATTTATTTATTAAAGTACTCTTACCAGCATTAGTATGTCCTACTACATAGACATTATTAGTAGTCTGATATAGTTTTATTTGTTTTAATAAATAATCTATATTATAGTTTTTTTCACTACTTATAACTATTACTTTATCAAAGATATTATTATCTTTAAAATAATCTATTAGTTTATCATCATTTACTGACTTAGGTAAAACATCTCTTTTATTTAGTACTAATATCATTTTATTAGGAATAATCTCTCTTATTTTATTAATATCTTCTTCTATATTTAGTAAATCTGCTATATAAAGTACTAAATCTTTAGTCTCTCCTACACTTTTAAGTATCTCTAAATACTCATCATTACTTTTAGTAACTATCTGATACTCTCCATAGTTTTTAATTCTAAAACATCTTTGACAGTATTCTTTATCTAAACTAGTAGTATAACCTTCTCCTAAGATATTCTCATCTTGAAGCTTAACTCCACATCCAAGACAATACTTCTCACTATTCATAATACTTTCCTTTCTTGAAAAGATTATTCTTACTATATTTATTCATAATCTTTTCTTCTAAATATCTATTAATATTAGTAATCTTTAAATCTTTAACTGCTAGAGGATCTACAAATATTTTAGTAATATTACCTTTATAGCCATATCCCATATCTGTAATAAATTGATCTCCTATGATAGCAATGCTTTTAGACTCTAAATTATATTTAGATTTAATTTTCTTAAGTGTTCTAATAGTAGGTTTAAGTGCAAAGGGATAGGAATCTACTCCTAAATCTTCACTAAACTTAGACACTCGTTTTTTAGGACTATTAGAAACTATAACTACTAAAAAATCTTTCTTTAATTTAGTAATTAACTCTTTAACATTACTCTCTACTTTAGTAGCGTCTATTAAAGCTAGGGTATTATCTAAGTCGAATATTAAACATTTAATACCTTTTTTCTTTAGTTTATCATAATTAATAGAAAAGATATTTTTCTTATATATATCTGGTAAATATTTCATAGTCTTACTCCTCATATATTTAGTATATACTAAAATTTAATATATTTCTAGTTATTTAATTTCTGTCTTATAGGCATAGTATCTATATCTAAGGAATCAAAACTATAACCATTACTTAAACAATAGTCAATTATATTACTTAAAGTATCTCTTGTATAAGTCTTAGTATCATGCATTAAGATAACATTATATTTATCATGAGATATACTATTAACTACACTATTATATAGTTTATGAGGATTAGTTGCAAAAGAAGCATCTCCACTATCAACGTTCCAATCATAGTATTGATAACCTTTATTTAAGACTTCTTTAGTTAAAGTACTCATAATACCTTCACTATATTTTTTAGATATAGTATTACTAGAACCTCCTGGGAATCTAATTAATTTAGAATCAACTCCTGTTATATCATAAATTCTCTTATGAACTTGTTCTAAATCATTAAAGTAGTTATCTTTTGATGCATAAATAATATCATATTTATGAGATGCAGTATGAATACCAATAGAATGTCCTTCATCTACAATTCTCTTAATTAAAGAATCATTTCCATTCATCGTTACAAAGAATGTCGCTTTAACTCCTTTTTCTTTTAAGATATCTAAAATTACATCAGTAGTACCATCTCTTGGACCATCATCAAATGTAAGATAGATAGTATTAGCTTTTAATGGTTCTCTTACTTTAACATTTCTTACTATTTTACTTTTATTATTACTACTATCACTAACTTCATAGGTTACTCTATAATCACCTACTTTAGTATTATCTATATCATTAGTTATTTTAATATTAGAGGTTAAATCACTATCACAGTTATCACTAATAGTTACATTATCTTCTATATAAGGCTCATTTAAACTTAAAAAGATATTATCATCTCCATTTAGTGTTATAGAAGGAGAATCTACATCTTTAGCAATTATTTTTCTTATTACTTCACTTTTATTACCACTACTATCAAAAACTCTATAAATAATTTTATCTTTCTCTTTTTTTACTTTAACTTTATCAGTAATATCTTTATCTACATTATCATAAGCACTAAAACCTTGCTCTTTATATTCACCATTAGGACAATAGTATTCTTTTAGATTACCATTTAATTTAATTTTAGGTTTCTCTATATCTTTTACACTTATTTTTTTAGATATATGATAAGTAAATATATTATCTTTATAAGTATAATTTATATTATAATCTCTATTCTTATTAGTATTTATCTTATCAAGTGGTTTAACTATTCTTTTATTCCCTAAAATATCACTTATAGTTATCCCTTTATCAGTATAAGAAGAATTTATATTAATTATTTCTTTTAAAGGAGCATTTAAAGAGACTTTAGGAACAAATAAAAGTGCAAAAGTAAAAAGGACAAGTACTAAAGTAACACTAATATTTATAAAATATTCGCTTTTAGATATTCTTCTTTTTTTAATCTTCTTCTTAAGCATAATCTCAACTCCTAATATTAGTATAGCAAGTTCTATAATTTTTACAATACACTAATATTTTTAACTGAAGTCTACATCATTATACTTATTATTCTTAATAAATTCTCTAAGTATTTTAGTTAAGGCTCTTTTTTCAATTCGTGATACATAACTTCTAGATATATTTAGTTTATTGGCAATTTGTTTTTGAGTCCACAAATCATTTCCTTCTAAACCATATCTTTTAACAATAATTTCTCTTTCTCTTTTAGTTAAAACTTTTAAGTAAGAGTTAAGAAGTTTTACATTATCTTTTAAGTTAATTTCTTCTATAAAATCAGGACGTGGGGCTTTTATAACATCAAGGATTGATATTTCATTACCTTCTTTATCAAAACCAACGGGTTCATTTAAAGAGATATTTTTATTATTTTTGTTGTTAGCACGAAAGTACATTAGTATTTCATTTTGAATACATTTAGCACAGTAAGTAGTAAGTCGATTCCCTTTATTTGGAACAAAGGTATCTACACCTTTAATAAGGCCAATAGTACCAACACTAATAAGGTCATCTTGATCAACGTTTTTATAATCAAACTTCTTAACGATATGAGCGACTAATCTAAGGTTATGTTCTATTAAACTATTACGAGCTTCTTTATCTCCCCCCACCATCTTTTTTATACACTCTTCTTCCTCATCTTTTGATAGTGGTTCTTTAAAGACTTGATTAGAATAACTGGCTGTAAAAGTAAAGAAACCTCTTAGACTATCAAATAAATTAAACAACATTTTTATCACCTAATAAATAATATGTCAAAAAAAAGGAGTTAGAATATCTAAGCTCCTTTATTACCATAAATTACCAGTTAAAATTATCTCTTGTTCTATTGTTATATAGATTACAGTATGATACTATATAAACAAGGAACATTTGATATGAGTGTCGTACCTCCAGAAAGGAGGCAGAAGAAAAATGAAGTTAAAAACATTTATTATAAAAACTTTAAAACAACTTCCTTTTATTCTAATTAGTCTTGCTTTACTAATACTTGCAATTAAAATATAAATAGCGACACTCTAATCAACATTTGAGAAGAGTGTCTGCAATCCAAAAAACTTATGGAGGAGACATTCGGTCGCAAATCAAATGTTCCTCTCTTTTTAGTTTATGCAAATTTCTTTTACATATTCATGATATCATAAATGTTATGTTTACGCAAGTATCTAACATGTACTTTGTTTTTTTACTTTAACATGTTTATTAGTATTATAATGAAAAACATTCTCTTCATTATCTATATATGAAGGTATTCCTCTTTTAGCAAGTGAACTTTGAAATAATTCTAAATCTACTATTTCAGAAACAAATTCTTGATTATCAATTAAGCAAGCAAAGGAACTATTAGTTAAAGCTCTTTCATAAACAACTTTACCATATCTAGATATTAATTCTTCTTTTCTAAGCTCAATTTTTCCTATATCATACTCAGTTATTAAATTATTAACTTTAGATAAATTATCGGCAAGATTTATAGTTTTTTCTTCTATATCTCTTATAAACTTATTATAAGCTCCTTCTTGCTTTTCTACTCTGCTACTTATAGTATCTAAAAATCCTTTTTCTTCACAAATTCTTATTAAATCTTTAGTATATAAATAGTAGCCACTAGATAATAATATGAGCCAATCATTATTCGCAGTAGCATATCCCTTATCGTTAAAATCTTCACTATAAGGGAATTTTCAAAAATAAATCTTACAATTTGACAAAATAAAAACAACGACCTAAACTTATTAATAAATAGAAA
>CALVUY010000005.1 GCA_944363705.1 uncultured Bacilli bacterium
GGTGATGTTAATGATATCGTTCTACTTGATGTTACACCATTATCACTTGGTATTGAAACATTAGGTGGAGTTATGACAGTATTAATTCCTAGAAATACTACTATTCCAACAAGTAAATCAGAAGTGTTCTCAACTGCTGCAGATAATCAACCTGCTGTTGATGTACACGTATTACAAGGTGAAAGAAGTATGGCTGCAGATAATAAAACACTTGGTAGATTCCAACTTACAAATATTCCACCTGCACCAAGAGGAGTTCCACAAATTGAAGTTAAGTTTGATATAGATGCTAATGGTATTGTTAATGTTACTGCTAAAGATCTTGGTACTAACAAAGAACAATCTATTACAATTACATCATCTACAAATCTATCTGATGAAGAGATTGAAAAGATGAGAAAAGAAGCTGAAGAAAATAAAGAAGCTGATAAAAAACGTAAAGAAGAAGCCGATCTTAAGAATGAAGCAGAACAACTTGTATTCCAAACTGAGAAATCACTTAAAGATTTAGGAGATAAAGTTGATAAAAAAGAAAAGGAAGAAGCAGAAGACTTAATTAAAGACTTAAGAGAAGCTTTATCTAAGAATGATTTAGATGATATTAAAGCTAAAAAAGATAAACTACAAGAGAAAGCTATGGCACTTGCAACTAAAGTTTATGAGAATGTTCAAAAAGAAAATCAAGCAAATGCTAGCAATAGTGAAGATGCATCAGATAAAAAAGATGATGTAAAAGATGCAGACTTTGAAGAGAAGTAGAAAAATTAAAAGTTCTAGGTAACTAGAACTTTTATCTGATAAAGATAAGAGAAAGGGCTAAAAATGAAAGAATATAAGAATAGGAATGAAGTAGAAGAAGAGTACAAATGGGATTTAAGTGAGTTTTTTGAAAGTAATGAAGCATTTTTTAAAGCAAGTGAAGAAGTAGATAGTAAAATAGATATTTTTAATGATTATAGAGGTTGTACTAAAGATGGTAATAAACTATATGAATATTTAATTAAGTTAAAAGAAGTAGAAACAATTGTTGAGAAGATGGATGCTTATGCTTGGTTAAAGAATGATGAAGAGTTAGGTAAAAAAGAAAATCTTGAGATGCTTTCTAAAAGTAAAGATGCTGTTGCAAAAATTAATAATGTTAACAGTTTCTTTGAACCAGAACTTTTAAAGTTATCTAAAGATGAATTTGAAAACTTATTTAAAGAAAATAGTAAGTTAGAAGAGTATAGAGCATTTCTATTAGATATCTATAGAAATAAAGAACATACTTTAAATGAAAATGAAGAGAAAATAGTTAATTCCTTAGTGATGGCTACTAATAACTTTTCTGATATGTCATCTACTTTACTTAATATGGAACATGATTATGGTAAAGTAACTCTTGCAGATGGTAAGAAAGTAACTCTATCTACAACTAATTCTAGATTCTTAAAGTCAAATGATAATAGAGAAACTAGAAAAGAAGCAGATACAAAACTATTGAAGAAAGGTTTAGAGTATGGTAGTACTTCTGCCGAACTATTAAATAGTTATGTTAAGTTAGAAGATACTCTTGCAAATATATATCACTTTAATGATAGTTTTGAAGCACGTCTTTTCGAAGATAATCTTAATAAAAATATCTTTGATGTTTTATCTAAAACAACAAGAAGTGGTGTTGATACATTACGAAGATACTTTAAATTAAGAAAGAAAATACTTAATCTTGATACTTTATATAATTATGATTTAGGTGCTAAACTAAGTCATTCTAAGAAAGAATATAGTATTAATGAAGGTATTAAAACAGTAAGAGAAGCGCTAAAACCATTAGGAGAAGAATATCTTAATAAATATGATAAACTTATTAAAAATCGTAATATTGATTTTTGTGGTTATCCTGGTAAATGTAGTGGTGGTTATAACTTAAGTATTCCTTCGTGTGATTCCCGTATTCTTATGAGTTATCATTATGATTTAGAGTCTTTATCTACTATCGCTCATGAAGCAGGACATCATATTAATTATCAGTTTATTAATGAAAATAATCCTGTACAATACTGCCATAATTCTCTAATTGTAGCTGAAGTGGCATCTTTAACTAATGAATTCTTGCTATCAAATTATATCTTTAATAACGCTAAAGATAAGGAAGAAAAAGTTCTTGCCCTTGAGAATTCTCTAAATGTAATCGCTAGTAATTTATTTGGTGCAGTTAGAGAAGGAGATATGGAAAGATTAATGCATGATAAAGTTCATGATGGTGGAGCCTTAACAAAAGAATTTATGAATGAAATATCAGAAGACTCTTTAAAATATTATTATGGTGATACTGTTAAGTTAACTTCTTATGCTAAAGGAAGTTGGATATTTAGAAGTCATTATTATGTAAGCTTTTATTTATATGATTATGCTATTTGTGTAAGTGTTGCAAGTTACTTTGCATCAAAAATTACTGATGGTGATAAAAAGACTCTAGATAAATATTTAGAATTCTTAAAGTTTGGCTCTGATATTTATCCTCTTGATGCTTTTAAAAAGTTAGGAATATCTTTAGAAGATGAAAATGTATATAAAAATGCTATTCTCTATTTTGATAAATTAATTTCTATGTTAGAAAGTCTATATTAGAAGGAAGGTGTAGTATATGGCAACTAAAAGAGACTATTATGAAGTGTTAGGTGTATCTAAAAGTGCTACTAAAGATGAGATAAAAAGTGCCTTTAGAAAGCTTGCTAAGAAATATCACCCTGATATAAGTAAAGAAGAAAATGCTGAAGAGAAGTTTAAAGAAGTTCAAGAAGCATATTCAGTTCTTTCTGATGATAATAAACGTCGTCAGTATGATCAATTCGGTCATGCTGGTGTAGGAGGAGCAGGCGCTGGTTCTGGCTTTGGAGGCTTTAATGGAGCAGGCTTTGGTTTTGATGCAAGTGATTTAGGTGATATCTTTGATGACTTGTTCGGTGGTGGCTTTGGTTTTGGAGGCTCAAGTAGAAGTCGTGGAGGTAGTAGAGCAAGACGTGGTAGTGATATCTTAATGCAAGTAGAACTTTCTTTTGAAGAAGCTATCTATGGTTGTGAGAAAGATTTTGACTTAGATGTTGTAACTGAGTGTGATAAGTGTGACGGTAAAGGTGGGTTTGGAGAAGAGACTTGTTCTAGATGTCATGGTAGTGGTACTATTACTAGCGAACAAAGAACAATACTTGGTTCATTTATGACTAAAACAACCTGTCCAGAGTGTAATGGTAAAGGTAAGACATATAAAGAGACATGTAATAAATGCCGTGGTAAAGGACAAGTTAAATCTCATAAGACTATCACTGTAAATGTTCCTAGTGGAATAGATAATGGTGAAAGACTAAGAGTACCAGGTAGAGGCCATGCTGGAGAAAATGGTGGTTCCTCAGGTGATTTATATTTAGAATTTCATATTAAAGAACATAAATACTATGAACGTGATGGTCTTGATATTTATCTAGAAGTGCCTATTAATATGGCTGAAGCAGTACTTGGTTGTAAAAAAGAAATACCTACAATCTATGGTAATGTTAAATTAACTATACCAGGAGGTACTGATAGTGGAGATAAACAAAGACTTAAAGGTAAAGGAATAAAAGATTCTACTAGTAGAAGAATAGGAGATATGTATGTTATTTTTAAAGTAGTTACTCCTAAGAAGCTAGCAAGAGACCAGAAAAAATTATTTGAATCTCTTGCTAAAACTCCTTTAGATGATAGCGAAATTGATAGATTTAATAAATTTACTAAAAGTAATGATTAACGTTTGACTAATACTATGTCAAATGTTTTTCTTTACTATTATAAACGCATATGTTATAATAATGCGTACAAAGAGGGGGGAATATAACCTATGAAAAAACCAAGAGCAACCGCTATAGCATTATCATTAGCACTTTCTATTAATATGGTAGGATGCACTAAAAATAAAAATATAGATTATTCTAATAATCGTTCTACTGTAGGGATAACTAATCATTGCAACGTAACAGTTTTTGATAGTGCTAAAAAAATTATTGAGGAAGCTGAATATTTATCTCTGTGTGATAATATAAAACCAACATATAATTATGAAGAATATTACATTACTGAAGAAGAAATAGATACAATTGTTTCTAATGCTAGCATAGTAACTACTTGTGATAATAAAGATGACGATGTTTTAAGCTTAATAAACCAAATAGATAGTAATACTGAATCATATATTAAAGATAAAGGAAATTTACTTAATGCTTTCCACATTGGGGATGCTTATGAAGAACTAGACGAAGAAAAGTTTAGAACAACGATATATGAAGCAATTATAGAAAGTCTATATAATGGAGATGAGATTAATTTAGAATATTATTGTAAGCTTAAAAATATTAAAATAGTTATAGATATAGAAGATAAGGGGAATGGCGGAGCTGCTTACTTTGTTCCAAAAGAAAATAACAGTAATAATTTTATTAATGATAAAGATACACTTTGTTTATGCCTTAATTCTATAATTAATACCTACCAATATTATCTTTCAAGATATGAGGAGTATAGTGAACTATATGATAACCCATCTGATATTTATTATTTTATTAAGGAATATATTCTAAAACATGAATTGAGTCATGTCAATCAAATTGCCTGTAATTGTCGACTTGAAAAAGGACAAATATATCTTGATATTAGTACTTTATCTTTGAATTCATCAAATAATAGTTATTTGCCTGGCAAATTTTTAATAGAAGCTTCAGCAGAATCTAATTTATATTTAAATGAATATGATTATAAACATGATCTTTCATATACGTATTACAACTTACGCGATAAGGAAGCTTTAATACTATTGTTAGCATTGTTTTCTGATAATGAGATAGAAGAATATTATAATGCTATTAAAGATTCTGATTTATCAAAACTTTATGACTTTCTAGGAATTAATACTGAAAATGATTTTTATGATTTTTATAAAGTTTTATATCAGATTGATTCAATCTATGGCTATTCTTCATTTATAGATAATTTTATTAGTGAAAGAGACAATTTTACAGTTGGTCAAGCGATGGAAATTATTGGGGATGCTGCTTATACAGACTTGTATAAACTTTTTATAAAAAATGCTATAGAATATACAAATAAAACTAATGAGTTAACTTTAGAGGATAATTTATTTCTATATGAATTTGGTAGATCTATTATATTGAGTTCTTCTAATAGAGTGGAAGAAATAGCAGTTGGAGAATACAAGTATGTTTGGAATGAAGATAGAATTAAAGAATTTGAAAAATTAGATGATATTTATAAATCTTATTTAACTAGTCATTATGAAACATCATATGAAGATTTAAAAAAACTAGAAAATGATGTGATAGATAATTTGAATTATGATACTGATTTAAGAAGGAAAATGGCAAATGAATACACAGTTTTGAAACCTATACTTTTTATAAACAATATTTATGGAGGTATAATTAAAGAATATGAAAACGCTATTAAGGAAACTGAAACTGCTTATACTTATTCTCTTAACTAATTTATAGCGTTATTAATTTAAACATAAATAAGAAGATAGAATCTAATAGGTAATACATTTTCCATCTTTAATTTTTTTGTTGGAATTAAAGACTTTTCATTAAAAATTTGGTACAATAATCGTACTTGGGGGGAAAACTTTATGATTATTTGGAAAGAAGAGAGTTTTGAAGATAAAATATATGATGAAGTAGAGAAATTCTTTAAAATCCATGACTATAGTGAAGGCGATGAAACTCTTGCTTTAGATATTATAGATAGCCTAAGAGATAAAAATATTTTAGTAGTAGAAAAAGATGATAGTATTTATGGATATTTAATACCATTATTATATGCAAGTAAAGATAAAAGAAATTTTAAAGGCTTTATCATTTCCACTGCAATAATTTCCTTACAAAATAAATTAAAAGAAGAAATAGATAAACTTTCTAAATTAATAGATGTAGATATTCCAGTTACCATTGCTAAAGGACATGTTAATTATGTTTGTATGAAAAGATTAGAGAAATATCTTAAAAGTCATCAAGAAAATAATACATTAAATGAAATAAGTAAAAAAATAGGAAAGGAAATGATTGATAAAAAAGATTATCCCAGTATTTCTAATGAGATTTGGACTAATATTAATATAAATGGAGAAAGTTGTAAGAAGTGTCTATATAAAGATGAATGTAAATACTATTTAAATAGAAGAAGTTTGCCTAGTGCTAGTTATGTAATATGTACACATGATTTATTAGTAGCATCTTTAAAAAGAAAAGATAATCCAATGTTTAAAGATCCATCCATTTTAGTAGTAGATGAAGCATCTATTTTAAAAGAGAAAGTTAGGAACTCTTATGAAGGTTATATAACCAAAAATATGTTAAAGTCTATAATTAAGGAGATAAGTTATATTATTGGAGATAAAGAACTAGGAGAAGAAATTATTAGTATAATTGAAAGTCTTTATGATAAACTTGGTGCTCTTATTAAAAGTAAATATATGAGTGAAGATAATAACTATAAAATATATAGTAATGAAGTGATTAATACTTTAAAAGATGATATTTTATTACTATTTAATAGTTTAAGTAATTTTAGAAAAGAGTTAAGTTTTTATCAAAACAGTGTCGACTTAATACATTTAAAGAGATTATTAAATAAATATACTAATATTTTATATGATATGATTGGCAAAGGAAGTAAACATATATATTATTTTCATTTTCAACCTAATAGTAAAAATTCTATATCTATAAAGTATGGTAGGAAAGATATTTGCTCTTTAACAGCATCTTTATTTGCTAATAATAAATATGGTAAAGTATTTACTGATTCTAATATGATAGTAGATAATGATGATTATAAAGCGTTTATAGAAAGTCTAGGATTAGATAAAATAGATGATATAGAGATAGTTAAAGAATATTCTTTAGATAAATCTAAATTAAAAAAATAGAATAAAATATTTGACAAGTGAATAAAATAATAGTATATTAATAACATCAAAACATTGATGAAAAGAAGTAACTATTTCTAATCTTTTATAGAGAACTTGTGGTTGGTGGAAACAAGTAAAGTGTGAGTAGTGAATAACATTTCGGAGTGCTTAAAGAAATTAAGTAGACTAAGCCGGGTGCAAACCGTTACATTTGCTAGATTTGATAGAATCGAAAAAGTGATTATAAAGTAAGTAAAATATTCCTTTATAATAAATTGGGTGGCACCGCGGAAGACTAGTTTCGTCCCATAGTACTATAAGTATTATGGTATGAGACTAGTCTTTTATTATTTTAAGGAGGGTAATGTATGATAGAAAAAGATAAGTTAAAAGAATATGCACAAAAATTAATGTTTGATATGGATGAAAAAGAATATGAAACTTTGCAAAAAGAATTTGATGTTATAATCAGACGAATGGATGTTATTGATAAAATTCCTAATTTGCATGAAGTTAAACCAATGTCTTTTCCATTTTTATTGGATGACAGAAGTTTAAGAAACGATGAAGTTGGAGACTATCTTACTGTAGGAGAAGTCCTTTCCAATGCTAAACATCAAGTTAATGATCAGGTTAAAGTACCAAAGGTGGTGGAAGAATGATAAAAGATTTAAGAAAAGAATTAGATGAAGGTAAAATTAGTAGTGAAGAGTTATTTGATATAACTGTAAAGAAAGCTAAAGAAGAACAGGATAAATATAATTCTTTTGTGACTATTATAGATAAATATAAAATAAAAAGAAGAGCAGATAGCATTTTAAAAGGTATTCCTTATGCTTTAAAAGATAATATTTCTACTTCTAATATTTTAACAACAGCATCATCTAATATTTTAAAGGATTATGTCCCTATTTATGATGCTACTGTTTATCGTAAATTAAAAAATGCAGGGGCAGTATTAGTGGGTAAAACTACTTTAGATGAACTTGCTATGGGAGGTACTGGTACTACTGCTGCTACTGGGGTTGTCAAAAACCCTTGGAATCCCGATTGTTTGATTGGAGGTTCATCTGCTGGTAGTGCTGCTGCAGTTGCTTTAGGAATTGTTCCTTTTGCGATTGGCTCTGATACAGGGGATTCTATTCGTAAACCTGCATCCTTTGGTGGAGTTGTTGGTTTTAAGCCTACATATGGAAGAATATCACGCTATGGCTTATTTGCCTTTGCTTCAAGTTTAGACCATGTTGGAGTGTTTACTAGAAGTGTTGAAGATGCTGCTATTGTTACAGACGTTGTTAAAGGATATGATAATTATGATATGACATCTTTAAAAGATGATGGAAAAAGTTATAGCGAAGAGTTAGATAAACCACTTACTCATAAAAAACTTTGTTATATTAAGGAAATATGTGATATTAAGGAATATAAAGATTCTGAAATTGTTGAGACCTTAACAAAATTCCAGAAATTACTTGATGAATGTAGAAATAATGGTTTTCAAGTAGATGAAGTATCTATTGATAGGAGACTATTGGAATCAATATATCCAGTCTATATGATTATTAGTTGTGCTGAAGCAACTAGTAACAATGCTAACTTAACTGGTATTCAGTTTGGTCCAAGAGGTGAAGGAAATAATATAGAAGAAATTATGTTTTCTGCTAGAACAAAAGGATTTTCAGAACTAATAAAAAGACGTTTTATTTTAGGTAGTTATATTCTACAAAAAGAAAATCAAGAGAAACTATTTTTAAATGCTTGTCGTGTTCGCCGCTTAATTGTAGATAGAGTTAATGAAATATTTAAAGATTATGACGGAATTATTCTTCCTGCAAGTGGTAAAGGTGCTCCATCTTTTGATAAATCTACAGAACAAGTAACTGATGGACAAGTTATATTAGAAAACCATATGGCTATTGGTAACTTTGGAGGTTTTCCTTCTATTACAATTCCTTTCACATTTGTTAATGATATGCCAGTTGGTGTAAATATAACAGGAAGAGCAATGGAAGATGATATAGTCTTACATATTGCAAAAGAAATAGAAAGTATTACAGGTCTTAAAGGATTGAAAGCAGGTGATAGAAATGTATAAAGCAGTAATTGGATTAGAAGTGCATTGTGAATTGGATACAAAATCTAAAAATTTTTCAGGAGCTCCGAATAAATTTACAGAAACACCTAATATTCATGTTTCTACTATAGATTTAGGTTTACCTGGTATTTTACCTTATCCTAATAAGGAAGCAGTAAGGAAATCATTAAAAACTGCTATGGCATTGCATTGTGAAAATCCTGATGAAGTTATTTTTGATAGGAAAAATTACTTTTATCCGGATTTGCCTAAAGGTTATCAAATCACTCAAGTTACAAAACCTATGGGTAGGAATGGTTATTTAGATATAATTGTTAATGGAAAGAAAAAGCGAGTTTTAATTCATCAGTTACATTTAGAAGAAGATACTGCATCATTAGATCACTTTAGTAATTATTCCTTAATTGATTATAATAGAAGTGGTATTCCTCTAATTGAAATTGTTACTGAACCTTGTATTGAGAGTGCAGATGAAGCGGTTACTTTTTTAGAAGATTTACGTGATGTATTTCTGTTCTTAGGGGTAAGTGAGGCACGCAGTAACTATGGACAAATGAGATGTGATGTAAATATTTCTGTTATGAAAGATACAGATAAAGAGTTTGGCACTAAAGTAGAGATGAAGAATATTAATGCTTTTACTAGTGTTAGGACAGCAATAGAATATGAAATAAAAAGACAAATAAAAGTATTAGAAGAAGGTGGTAAAGTAATTCAAGAAACTAGAAGAATAGCAGAAGATGGGAAAACCTATTCTATGCGTGAAAAAGTAGATGCTATTGACTATAAATACTTTGTTGAACCTAATATCCCTCCAGTTAAATTAACTAAAGAGTTTTATGATGATTTAAGAAAAGAAATACCAGAGTTAAAATTAGAAAGATATGAAAAATATATAGATAAGTATCACTTATCAGAGTATGATGCAGGAGTATTATCTGCTAAACGTGATATTAGTGATTATTTTGAAGAAGTAATATCTTATGGTAGTGATGTTGAACTTACTGTTAACTTTGTTACTAGTGCGATTTTATCTACAATAAAGAAATTAGATATTGAACTTAAAGAGTTATTTATTACTCCTAAAATGTTAAGTGGTATAATTGATAAAGTTAAAAATAACGAAATATCTTTAGACCATGGTAAAAAAATTTTATATCAAGCGATTGATAAAAAAATAGATCCAAACGAGATTATTAAAAAGCAAAATTTACATCAAATAAATGATAAAGATGAATTAAAGAAAATAATAGAGGAAGTAATGGACGAAAATGTTAGTCAAGTAAGACAATATATAGATGAAGGAAATACTTATGTATATAACTTCTTTATTGGGAAAGTTATGACTAAAACAAATCGTCAAGCTAATCCTAATATATCTTTAGAAATTATTAAAGAAGAATTAGAGAGGAGAAAAGAATATGAAAGTAAATAAATATAGAACACATATGTGTGGTATGTTAACAGAAGACGATAGTGGTAAATCAGTACGTGTTGCTGGTTTTATTGAAAATATTAGAGATCATGGTGGAGTGTTATTTCTTGATTTAAGAGATTCATCTGGAGTGTTACAAGTTGTTAGTAATGATGATTCTATCTTTGAAGGGCTTACTAGAGAGTCTAGTATTATGATAAAGGGAACTATTCGTAAAAGAGATGAAGATGATTATAACGAGAAAATATCTACTGGTACTATAGAGTTATTGGTTGAAAAATTAGAAGTATTAAATAAAAGCAAAAATATTTTACCTTTTGAAGTTGTTACCTCAAAAGAAGTATCAGAAGATGTTCGATTAAAATATCGTTATTTAGATTTAAGAAACCCTAAAGTTAAAAGGAATATTATTTTTAGAAGTCAAGTAATTGATTATATAAGAGAAATTATGAAGGAGTATGAGTTTTTAGAAATAGGGACACCAATTTTGACTGCTTCTTCTCCAGAAGGTGCAAGAGATTTTATTGTTCCATCACGTAAATATCATGGTAAATTTTATGCTTTACCTCAAGCTCCCCAACAATTTAAACAATTATTAATGTGCGGCGGCTTTGATAGATATTTTCAGATTGCCCCATGTTTTAGAGATGAAGATGCTAGAAGTGATAGAGTTTATGGAGAGTTTTATCAATTAGATTTTGAAATGGCTTTTGCTGAAGAGGAAGATATCTTAGAAATAGGAGAAGATGTATTTTATAAAATATTTAAAAAGTTTGGTGGTAATAAAAAAATAACTGATAAACCATTTCCGAGACTTAGTTATAAAGAGGCAATGGAACGTTTCGGGACTGATAAACCGGATTTAAGAAACCCGTTAGAATTAATTGATTTAACAGAAGTGTTTGAAGAAACTAGTTTTAGACCTTTTAGAGGTGTTACTGTTAAAGGAATAGTAGTTAAGGGGATTGCTTCTAAGTCAAACTCTTGGTTTAATGAAATAGTAGAGTATGCTAATAGTATTGGAATGCCTGGTATTGGTTATTTTAAAGTAAATGATGATATGTCTTTTGCAGGACCAATAGATAAGTTCTTAACAGAAGATGAAAGAGATGATTTAATTGATATAGGCTCATTAGAACCAGGAGATGTTATTTTCTTTATCGCTGATAGAAGTAAAGCTTATCAGTATGCCAGTTTAATTCGTGATGAATTAGGTAGAAAATTAGAGCTTATTGATGAAAATGAATTTTCTTTCTGTATTATTAAAGATTTTCCTATGTATGAATGGAATGAAGAAGAAGAAAAGTATGACTTTATGCATAACCCATTTAGTATGCCACAGGGAGGTTTAGAAAGTTTAGATTCTAAGAATCCAGAAGAAATAATAGCTTACCAATATGACTTTGTTTGTAATGGTATTGAAATGGCTAGTGGTGCTGTTCGTAACCATGATTTAAATATAATGAGAAAAGCTTTTGAAATAGCAGGGTATAAAGAAGATGAACTTAAGAAAAGATTTAGTGCTTTATATGAAGCTTTTCAATATGGTGCACCACCTCATGCAGGTATGGCTCCTGGAATCGATAGAATGTTGATGTTATTGTTGGATGAAGATAGTATTAGAGAAACAATTGCTTTCCCTCTAACTGCAAGTGGTTCTGATTTACTTATGGGAGCACCTACTGATGTTACTGAATTACAATTAAGAGAAACACATATTAAAATTCGTTAGTGTATAAAACCTCAATTAGTGCTATACTAGTTAAGAAAGAGAGGAATAATTATGGTAATTGATGCAAAAGAATTATATGAAAAAATCGATGAATATATGGATAAAGAAGTAACTTTGGAAGGATGGATTAGAAATCATCGTAAACAAAAAGAGTTTGGCTTTATAGACTTTTCTGATGGTACTTGTTTTAAACATATACAAGTTGTTTATGATGATAAATTAGAAGATTTTGAAGAGATACAAAAGTATCATGTTGGTAGTGCAATTAGAGTAGTAGGAACAGTAGTTAAATCACCTAAGGAAGGGCAACCTTTTGAAATACAGGCAAGTGAAGTTATATTACTAGGAGAATGTCCAGAAGACTATCCAATTCAACCTAAGAAACACTCTCGTGAGTTTTTAAGAGAGCAAGCTTATCTTAGACCTAGAACTAACTTGTTTCAAGCAGTATTTAGAGTTAGAAGTGTAGCAGCATATGCTATTCATAAATATTTTCAAGATAGAGGCTATGTTTACTTCCATGCTCCATTAATAACAGCAAGTGACTGTGAAGGAGCAGGAGAGATGTTTCATGTAACATGTCTTGATTTAGATAATGTTCCAAGAGTAGATGGTAAAGTAGATTTTAGTAAAGATATGTTTTCTAAACCTACATCATTAACTGTATCAGGACAATTAGAAGCAGAGACATTCGCTCTTGCTTACAAGAAAACTTATACTTTTGGTCCTACTTTTAGAGCAGAGAACTCTAATACTAAAGTACATGCTAATGAGTTTTGGATGATTGAACCTGAGATTGCTTTTTGTGATTTAAATGGGGATATGGAAATAATGGAAGAGATGTTAAAATATGTAGTTAGTTATGTATTAGAACACTGTAAAGATGAAATGGATTTCTTAGATAAATTTGTAGAGAAAGGACTACTTGATAAACTTACTAAGTTAGTTAATTCTAAATTTACGAGAGTTACTCATAAAGAGGTTATAGACATATTACAAAAAGCAGATGTTAAATGGGAGTTTGTTCCTAAACAAGGAGAAGATATTGCAAAAGAACATGAAAAATACATTACAGAATATTTTGATGGACCAGTATTTATTACTGACTGGCCTAAAGATATTAAAGCTTTCTATATGAAACAAAATCCTGATGGTGAAACTGTCGCTGCAGTAGATCTTGAAGTACCTGGTGCAGGAGAAATAATGGGTGGTAGTCAAAGAGAAGAAGACTATGACAAATTAGTCGCTCGTATGGATGAGTTAGGTATGGATAAAGATGAACTTGACTGGTATATTAACCTTCGTAAATATGGTGGTTGTGTTCATTCGGGATTTGGTATGGGATTTGAGAGACTTTTAATCTATTTAACAGGTGTTGAAAATATAAGAGATGTTATACCATATCCAAGAACTCCTGGTAACTGTGAGTTTTAATAAAGAAAGACATCATTTGATGTTTTTCTTTGCCTTTTAATTTAAAGATACTTATAGTATAATGGAATAAAGAAGAGGTGACTAGCTTATGAAAGATAAATATCATTTAACAAAAGAGCAAAATATATTTTTAGCAAAAAAGGTGTTAGTATCTAATATTTATAATAGTGCAAGGCTTGAAGGTATTAATACTACTTATCCTGATACTAAAACTATTTTAGAAGGAGTAAATGTACCTAGTTTAAGATTGGATGAAATAAATTGTATTTTAAATTTGAGGGATGCTTGGAATTTTGCTCTTTCTAATATAGATGCTGATATTACTCTTGATTTTATATGTAAAGTAAATTCTTTTGTATCAAGAAATGAATCTTTAGAGTGGGGTGTTTTAAGGACTGGTAAAGTTGGTATAAATGGAGTAGATTATATTCCTGATATTCCAGAAAGAGAAGATGTAATTGTTAATATAGAAAACATTTTAAAAGAAGAGAATATTACTAGTAGAAGTTTAAATCTTATGCTCTATTTAATGAGGAGTCAACTATTTTGGGATGGTAATAAAAGAACTGCTATGATAGTTGCTAACAAACTTCTTATAAGCAATGGTTGTGGTATTATTTCTATTAAAGAAGATGATATCAATGAATTTAATAGACTATTAACGGAATATTATAATACTGGTAATAAAGATAAAATCATTACTTTTCTATATGATAAATGTATATTTGGATTAGAATTAAATAACACATAGATTTGCTTCTATGTGTTATTTAAATATTTAAGTATATTATCTTTTAAATATAGGCACTCACTTGTGTCTTTAACATTAAATGCCTTGATAAAAGTATTAATGATATTATCAATAGTATCTTTAGTAATTATTCTCTTGCTAGCTTGTAAATTTAAATCATAGACAAAAGCTAAGATATTAGCAAGTTTGTCTATAGCAGTTTTTCTGTTTCTTAAATCAACTAATCTATGACTATCAAAATCTTCTTTTACTTTAGAATCTAATTTAGCTCCTTCTACATATGGCAAAATATAAAAGTCTTTAATATTATTATCGTAGGTAGCTACATAAAATATATCTAATTTATCGGCATCTCTAATTGCTTTACAAAATAGTTCTTCTTTAGAAGTTAATTCATAATTTAAATTCATTTTATTATGGTATTTAACAGCTTTATAAATAATATCATCATACTTATTATCATCTATAAACCTTCTAATAAGATTATCTTTGAAAAGAATCTCTGCTCCTAAATCGGCATGGTCTATAGTTTTACTATCAACAATAGAATTATATCTTTTCATTTGAAGAAATCTGCCGATATCATGTAAATAACCAATTAGAATTAAAAGGTTAGTATCTTCTAAAGAAAGATTAAGTGCATTAGCAATTTTTTTACAATTATTTTTTACTCTTAAAGTATGTTCATACTTTCTTTTAATAGTTACATTATTAAAATCATACTCACTAACATAATCTTTAAAAGTTTTATCTATTTTTTCTAAATCTATCATGATTCCTCCTAAAATATAAGTGTTTTTAATATTCTTTGGGTATTTCTAAAATTATACTTTGCTACATCTTTTAACTTATCTTCTCCATATTTATTAACTAATTCTTCCCCAACTTTATCAACATTAACTCCTGCTCCTTTAGGAAGATGTAGAGAAACTTCATCACATAATTTATCAAACTCTTTTAAGAAAATATATCTACTAATAATAGAAGCTGCACCAACTGCTAGATTCTTATCTTCAGCTTTTTGAACGAAAGTAATACCTCTTTGAACATTAGGAACATCTTTAATATAATCATAGTATCTAGCTTCTCTTGCAAATTCATCTACAATAATATAATCAACTTCAGGCTTTAATTCTGTCATTATCTGATATAATACTTTATTATGCATAATTGCCTTTATCTTATTCATATTAATATCTTTACTATACTTTTCATTATATTCTTTATTAGTTAAAATAATTGAACGATATGGGATTTTTTTAATAAGTTCTGGTGTTACTTTTAAAATAAATTCATCAGTTAGTTTTTTAGAGTCCCTTATTCCTAAATCTTCTAAATACTTTACATTATCTTTACTAACATAAGTTGCCGTTACAACAATAGGACCAAAATAATCTCCTGTTCCAACTTCATCACTTCCAACTGATGAACAGCTATGATATATAGAATCTTTCTCTTTCTGTTTTTCTTTTTCTTCCTTAGTATTAGATAAAAAAGTTCCCCACATCGCTGCATCTACATCAGCACTTGTTCCTTGAAACATAACTTTACCTGATTCATACATCGTAATAACAGTATCTTCATCTTTCGCTTGAAATACAACATAAGGAATCTTTTTATCACGCATTTTATCTTTATAGTATTCAATCATTTTTTGTTTTACTTCATCATTTACTTTAATAACAACATTCATAATTTTATCTCTCCTTACAAAATATTATAGCATAGTTTAAAATTTTAGTTTATAATAATTATAGAGGAAGGTGATTTTATGAGTCCAAATATTTTTAGTGTTGTTATAGTTTTATTGATTTTACTCTGTGGGGTTTTAGGAAGTAAGAGGGGAATACTTAAAGAACTGGTTATAATTGTTGGAACAATTGTTGTCTTTGTATTAGCTTTCTTTTTGAAAGACTTTATTGCTGGTTTCTTTTGTACCTATTTGCCATTCTTTAATTTTAGAATACCTTTAGGTAATTTAGTTAGTTTAAATATTATATTCTATCAATTAGTAGCATTTTTATTGATAGTTATAGTATTAAGATTAATATTACAAATACTAATAGATGTTACAGGTATATTTAGTAAGATTATTAATGCAACAATAATACTTGCTCTACCTAATAAACTATTAGGGTTTGTAGTAGGACTATTAGAAGGATATATCTTAATGTTTATCATTCTTAATGTTATTGCAATACCTATGAGTGGAAGCGAATTATTTATGTCTTCAGGTGTTAGAAGGTTTATTGTTAATGATACTCCAGTACTTAAAGATTGTTTAGGAGGCTTGAATTATGCAATTGAAGATGTACTTAGTTTAAGTAGTGAAGATGATAGAAATACTAATGATTTAAAAGTAATTGATATTATGCTAAAATATGATGTAGTTTCTACTGGTTTTATGGATGATGTTAAAGAAACTGGTAAACTTGATGATATTTCTGGACTTGATAGTGTAATAGATAAATATAGATAGGAGGAAATATGAATTATTTAGAAAATGTTAATGATTTTGAAAATTTAATTAAAGAAGGAGATGTTTTAGTAGATTTCTTTGCTACTTGGTGTGGACCATGTAAGATGTTAAGCCCAGTGCTAGAAGAAATAGCTGAAAAATTTCCGAGAATAAAAGTAGTTAAAGTAGATATTGATAAGTTTGATGACTTAACAAGAGCTCATGGTATTATGAGTGTACCTACTATAGAAGTATATAGAAATGGTACTTTAGTTAAAAAAGAAGTAGGTTATCATAATCTAGATGAAATAGTATCTTGGTTACCAAGGGACTAGTAAAAACTAGTCTTTTTTCTTTGATGCAACCAAAAATTTACATAAATTAACTAAAAATTGGTGGGCCGCAACCAAGTTTTTTGATAAATTCTAAACAGAGGTGAGAAAAATGAATTTTGCTAGTAATTTGCAAAAGTTAAGAAAAAAAGAAAATATGTCTCAAGAAGCATTAGCTGAAAAGCTTGATGTAACTAGACAATCTGTATCTAAATGGGAAAGTGGATCGAGTTATCCAGAGATGGATAAATTAATTTCTATTTGTAAGATATTTAATGTAGATATGGATACCTTAGTAAATGGAGATGTTTTAGATGAGAAAAAACAAGATAAAGAGACTACTATTAATACTAAAGATTTATTAGATAAGTTTAATACTTTAATGAAAAAGATAGTTTGTCTATTTGAGAGTATGAGTTTTAAAGAGATAATAGAGTTTTTAGTAACAGTATTTCTTTTAACAATTATTATTTTAATAGGGACTATACCTAAAGATATTATAGAGAATCTAATAGGAGATGGTCTTTTATATGATATTGCATATGTAGGACCTGTCTTAAATACTATATTTTGTTTAATAATAGATATCTTATATAGTGTATTCGCTATAGTAGTATTTATCTATGTATTAAAAATTAAATACTTAGATAGAATTAAGATAAAAGAAGAGACTAATAAAGAGATAGTGGTAAAAGAAAAAGAGAAAAGAGTAGAAGAAGTAGAGAAAGTTATTATTAAAGATAATAATAGTAATTCTTTAACAAGAACACTTGCTAAAATAATTATTTATATAATTAAGTTCTTTGTAGTATGCTTTTTAATAGGACCACTAATTTGTATTGTAGCACTTGCAGTAATGTTAGGTTTTGAAGTGTTATTTGTTATTAAAGGACTACCTTTAATAGGAATACTTTTATGGACAATTGCAGGTATAATAATTAGTGCATTATGTTTTGAAGTACCACTTAATTTTGTTATTAATCATAAGAATAATTATAAAAGGGTAATGATTACATTACTTATATCACTAATAATAATTATTATAGGTTCTATTATCTTTGCTTTTGAGTTTTTCTCTTTAACTTATGTAGATAGTCTACCTATTGATATTAAGACTAAAGAGATAACTGAAACATTACCTATGACAAATGATTTTAAGACTATAGGATATTATCATAATGATATAGAATATGTTGTAGATGATAATCTAACAGATAAAATAGAGGTAACAGTTACTTATTATGACTATTTAGTAGATTATAATATAGAAGTAGAATTACATAATGATAATTTATTAGTCTATATGGATAACCCTAAAGAATTTAGTTTTAAGGATGCTTTAGATGAAATAAGTGCTGATATTAAAGATGGTAAGATCTATAATTATGATAGGTTAAATGAATATAAAGTTACTATAAAAACTAGTAGTAATAATATAGATATAATAAAGAATAATAATAAAGAATTCTTTAATGAAAATAATTCCTAGTTAAGTTTAGGAATTGTTTTTTCATGCTTATAGTTAATAGTTACTAAGTTAGAGATACTATCTAATACTTCTTTAGTAGTTTCTATTATATAAGTACAGTTTTCTTCATATGATTTATTTTTAATAATACTATCTTTAAGTAAGTAGTTAATCTCTTTTTCATTAGAATATGGAAATGTAATAGAAGCCTCTATTCCTTTAATTAACTCTACTAAAGTAGATTTATTAATAACTTCTTTACAAGTATTAGAATAGGCTCTAATTAAGCCTCCAGGTCCTAATTTAATACCTCCAAAGTATCTTATTACTACTACTAAGACATTAACTAAATCATTACCTTCTATTACATTTAAAATAGGTATACCTGCTGTCTTATTAGGTTCACCATCATCACTGAATCCTTTATCATTAAGGAAGGTAAAGGCATAACAATAATGAGTCGCATTTCTATATTCTTCTTTTAATTTATTTAAATTATTCTTTATATCATCTTTAGACTCTATAGGAATAATAATTCCTATGAATTTAGAATTCTTAATAGTAGTTTCATATATTTCTTTAGTTAAAATACATTTCATAATAAGTTCCTTTCATATTTATTATAACTTAATTTTACACTTATGGAAAATAAAATGTAAATAAGCTACTTGCATTACCCTTATATTTTGATTTATAATTTGATTATAAAGATAAGATAAGTATTATTATTATCAAGTTGGTTATATTAAGTATTAAGGAGAGAAACTAAGATGAAGAAAAAGGAAAATATTATAATAATAGTAGTGTTAGTAGTAATGATACTAGCGATAGTAGGAGTAAGTTATGCGGCCTTTAGTTATAGTAGAACAGGTAGTAAAGTAAACTCTATAACGACAGGTTCTATTACAATGACTTATAAAGAGACAGATAATACAATAAGTTTAAATGGAGCCTTACCAACAACAGATAAGACAGGAACTGTTAGATTAAATCCAGGAGAGTACTTTGACTTTAGTGTAAGTAGTGAAATAACAGGTGATGTAAATATCAACTATGAGATATCTGCTAAAAAAGAAGATGGTAATACTATAGGTGGAGAATATATAAAGTTATATCTAACTAGATTAACAGATGATGGAGAAGAAGAATTAATGAGTCCAGAGACTTATAATGAAGAGGAAAGTTCTAATAGTTATACAGGAAGACCATCAGGAGAGATGAGCTTATATACAAGCAGTATGAACTCTAGTGAAAGTAATAACTATAGATTAAGAATGTATGTAACAGAAGAATATAATCCACAAGGAGATGGAGGAGGATTAGAGTTTAGTGTACAGATAAATGTATATGGATTAGCAGGAGATAAGTATGTACCATTAACAACTAAAAAAATACTAGAAGATAATGAGTTACAGGAAGAGACAACAAATATGTTTAATTATGCAAGTAATGGAAGTTATATAAGTTCGTTTGATCTTGAATATGGTCCACAATATGGAAGTGAACCTAGTCAAGTAACAAATGGTTTATATAGTATGGAAGATGAAGATGGAACAAGTTATTATTATAGAGGTGCAGTAGATAATAACAATGTTCAATTTGGAGAATATCAAAGTGATTATTATGTATATAACTATGGTAGTAGATATTTCCAAAGTTTAGAATCTTGCCAAGAATATAATAGTAGTTGTAGTGAAAGTAATAGAGTAAAACTTGCAAGTGCAGGAGATAAGATGTACTGGAAGATAGTAAGAGTAAACGGAGATGGAAGTTTAAGATTAATATATAATGGGACAAGTGTAAATCCAGATAATAGTGATTTAGCCCATTCTTATGCAGTAGGAGTAAGTCCATATAATTTAGACTATGATGATCCAAAATACACGGGATATACCTACGATAATGGAACAGATTCATTTATAAAAAAAGAAGTAGATACATGGTATAAAAATACATTAGGAAGTAGTATTTATGATAGTGAGGTAATAGGAGGCAGGTTCTGTAGTGATAGTAGTGGATATAAGAATGCTAGTGAATATGACATCTTAGAAGCAATGTTTGGAGATTTAACAAACGTTTATATGTATTCCAGTATGGGAGACAGATTAGCAAATTTTATGAAAAATAGTCCAGGAAACAATGCTCCAACATTGAAATGCCCTTCAACAAGTGAAAGCTATGGAGGGAGTTACAGATTAAAAGCAGGATTAATAACAGCGGATGAGTTAGTATTAGCAGGTGAAAGTATGTATGTAGTAGGAAATAGTTATTTAAACCCAGGAGATTCTCAGATGTGGTATTGGAGTATGACGCCGGCCGGTTTCTTTGATGGTTATGCTTATGTTTGGTATGAAAGTAAGTATCCTGATACCACTCCTGTTTTTACTTCTAATTTGATTAGATATATACGTCCAGTTATCAATGTGACCACTGAAAACGAGTTTACAAGTGGAGATGGAACTGCTAGTAGTCCATATGTAATAAGTTAGATACTATATATATTTTGTTATGAACTGATAAATATATTTTTGATGATATTTGTCAGTTTTTTCTTTCTTTTTGACTTATAAATGCTATAATATTATTAGTTTGGTAGTAAGGAGATGTCTTTATGGATTTTACCTTTAATAGTAAAGAAGAACTATATCAGATGATAGAACCTGCTTTGGATGCTAAGAAAAGTGAATTAGATAGATTAGGATATCGTTATATTCATAAAAATGATGTCTGGAACTATCTAATACTAACTAAGTGGTCTAAAGCTCATAATTTAGAACTTAATGATATTGTTAGTGATATCTTAAATTGTGATAATAAGCTATTAAATAATTACCTTAAAGATAATCTTGCCAAAAGAGAAAATATAGAAATTATATAAAGAAGTATAACCGGAGGTATATCATGAAGAAAGAAAAGAAAATTAAAGAGAAAAAGAGTATGTTACTAAAAACAGGATTACTTGTTGTAATCGCTGCTATCGTATGCTTTTTAATAGTGCCATTATTTAAATCATTAAACTTTGGACTTGATTTACAAGGTGGATTTGAAATACTTTATGAAGTAAGTCCTATTGATGGAAGTAAAATGACTAAAGATAAGTTAAATGCTACTTATAAGAGTATGCTTAAACGTATTGATACTTTAGGAGTTAGTGAACCTGAAATTACTTTAGAAGGTAATGATAAGATTCGTGTTAAGCTTGCTGGTGTTACTAATAAAGAGGAAGCTAGAGAGACTCTATCTACTGTTGCAACACTAACATTTAGAGATAGTGAAGATAATTTACTTATGTCTAGTGATGTTTTAGATGCAGGAGGTGCTAGACTTACTACAGATGCTAATGGTAGACCTGCTGTTAGTTTAGCAGTTAAAGATAAAGATACTTTCTATAAAGTAACTAATGCTGTTAAAGACTATGAAAATAACGTAATAGTTATTTGGTTAGATTATAATGAAATGACTGATTCTTATGCTAGTGAAGCTAGTATGTGTGGAACTAGTGAAAGTAACTGTATAAGTTCTGCAACTGTTAGTGAGGGCTTTGCTAGTGATGTTATTATTCAAGGTAACTTTACAGAAGAAGAAGCTAGTAATTTAGTTGACTTAATTAATTCAGGTAGTCTTCCTGCTAAGTTAACTGAAATATCTAGTAAAACAGTTGGTGCTAGCTTTGGAGATGCAACACTTACTATGACTATGTATGCTGGTATTGCTGGTATACTTGCAATTATTATTTTATTAATTGGTATTTATAACTTTGCAGGTATTATTTCTGCTGTATCAATACTTCTATATACATTATTTGTATTTGCAGCTTTCTGGCTAATAGGAGGTGTACTAACTCTTCCTGGTATTGCCGCATTAATACTTGGTATAGGTATGGCTGTTGATGCTAATGTCTTAACTTATTCTCGTATTAAAGAAGAACTACTTAAGGGGAGAAGTCTAGAGACAGCCTTTAAAAATGGTAGTAAAGCAAGTTTTGGAACAATCCTTGATGCTAACCTTACAACGCTATTAGTTGCAATTATCATGTTCTATTTAGGAGAATCTAGTGTTAAAGGATTTGCAACTATGTTAATCATTAATATTATTGTAACGATGGTTACTATGGTTGGTATTACAAGAATCTTAATGAAGATGTTTGTTAAGACTAAATACTTTGATAATAAATTGAACTTATTTATTGGTGTTCATGAAGAGAATATAAAAGAAGAAAAGAAGAAACCTACATATAATTATCTAGGTCTTAGTAAATTCTTCGCTGCCTTTAGTTTGGTAGTAATACTTGCATCAGCTATTATGTTTACCTTTAAAGGAATGAACCTTGGAATAGACTTCCAAGCAGGTAGTGATATTACTCTTGCTACAACAGAAGTTAGTGAAAAAGACTTAAGAAGTGATTTAAAAGAGTTAAAACTTGATGAAGTAAGTATTGATGTTACTAGTAGTGAGACTGATATTAGAGTAAGTGATGAATTAAAAGAAGATGAAATAGCAGAAGTAGAGAGTTATTTCCTTGATAAATATAATGCTAGTGTCGATATTGGTGTTGTTTCTAATGTTGTTAAACAAGATTTAATTAAGAATGCTATTTTCTCAATAGTTATCTCTTTAATAGGAATTATCCTTTATATTACCTTTAGATTTAAATTTAGTTATGGTATCTCATCAGTTATTTGTCTAGTACATGATGCCTTAATGATGGTAGCAAGTATTATTCTTTTAAGAGTAGAAGTAAATTCTATGTTTATTGCAGCAGTACTTGCAATTATTGGTTATTCAATTAATAATACAATAGTAGTATTTGATAGAGTAAGAGAAAATCTAAAGAAAAAAGATAAAGAAAACTTTAGTAAAGATGAACTTAAAGAAGTTGTTAATATAAGTATTAAAGATACAATGGCTAGAAGTATTTATACATCATTAACAACCTTATTACCAGTAATTGCTTTACTTGTTATGGGAAGTAGAGAAATATTAACCTTTAATGTTGCTATGATAGTAGGATTAATCGCTGGTACTTATTCATCATTATTACTTGCAGGATGGCTTTATGTATTCTTTGCAAGTAAAAAGAAAAACAATAATAAAAAGAAAAAGATAGTTAAAGAAGTGAGTGAGAAAACTATTAAAGGTATAAACGATTAAAGTTAAGTAAAGGGGTGTAAGACGTGAAAAAAGATACTATTACAATAGATGATTTAATGGAAAAGGTAGATTCTTATATAAAAGACCCTAAAGAAAGAGAAAAGATACTTGATGCTTATTATTATGCTAAAGAAAAACATGCTGGACAGTATCGTAAGAGTGGGGAGGAATATATTATTCATCCCCTTAATATCGCTTTAATACTTACATCTATTTATTCTGATAGTGAGTGTTTAGTAGCGGCACTTCTTCATGATGTTATAGAAGACTGTGATGTAGATGTAGAAGAGTTCAAAGAAAAGTTTGGTCTTACTGTCTATAAATTAGTAGATGGAGTTACTAAGTTAGGTAGACTTCACTTTTCTACTGATAATGAATACTTGGTTGAGTATTATAGAAAGATAATTGTTGGGATGAGCGAAGATGTTAGAGTAATCATTGTAAAACTTGCTGATCGTCTTCATAATATGAGAACATTATGGGCAACACCAGTAGAAAAACAAAAGAAAAAGTCTAAAGAAGTTCTTGAAATATTTGCACCTTTAGCCCACCATCTTGGAATCCATAAAATAAAAAGTGAACTTGAAGACTTATCACTTCGTTACTTAAAGCCAACTGTATTCTATGATATAGCAGATAAACTTAATAAGACAAAAGCAGAACGTGATACTACTGTTTATGAGATGCAAGAAGAAGTAACTGAACTATTAAATGAACATCATATACCTCATCAGATTAAAGGCCGTGCTAAAAGTATTTATAGTATCTATAATAAATTAGACAAGGGAAAGAAATTTAGTGATATATATGACTTACTTGCTCTTCGTGTTTTAGTAGATACAGAACAAGATTGTTATCTTGCTCTTGGTCTAATTCATTCTAAGTTTAGACCATTACCTAAACGTTTTAAAGACTATATCGCTATGCCTAAACCTAATATGTATCAGTCACTTCATACAACAGTCTTTGGTATAGATGGATATTTATTTGAAATTCAAATTAGAACTTATGAGATGGATGAAATAGCAGAAAATGGTATTGCTTCACACTGGGCTTATAAAGAAAATGGTGGTAGTAATAAAACTGCCAATCTACAGTCTATTACAACTCAAAAACTACAATTCTTTAAAGAGATAATGGAACTTGAAAATGATAAGATGAGTAGTGAAGAGTTTGTTAGTTCTGTTAAAGATGAAGTTTTAAATAATAATATCTATGTCTTTACCCCTAAAGGAGATGTTTTTGAACTACCTAAAGGAGCGACACCACTGGACTTTGCCTATAAAGTTCATAGTAAAGTAGGAGAGACTACAGTTGGAGCCTTTGTAAATGGTAATATCGTTCCTTTGGATTATGAATTAAAGAGTAATGATATTGTTAAAATAAATACTAATAAAAGTGCCCATCCATCTAAAGAGTGGTTAAATATAGTTAAAACTACAGGAGCTCGTAATAAGATTAAGAGTTACTTTAGTAAAAATGAAAAAGAAGTCTTAGTAGAACGTGGTAAAGAGTTCTTAGAAAAAGAGTTAAGAAAAAGAAAAATACCACTTGTAGAGTTTTATAGTGATGATAAGATTAAAGAAGTTTATAAAAACTTAAAAATAGATAATCTTGATGACTTATACTATGATATAGGTAGTGGTAAACATACCCCTAATAATGTTATTAATATAAATTATGAAAAACGTGAAGAAGAAAAACCTAAACTGCTTAAAAACATTGTCAAAATAAATGATAATGCTTCTGACATAATTGTTGATGGAATAGACAAAATAAAAGTAAGTATAGCATCATGCTGTAAACCAGTTCATGGTGATGATATAGTAGGATATATTACAAGAGGTAATGGTATTACAATTCACAGAAGTACTTGTCGTAATCTTGCTAGTATGGATGATAGATGTATTAAAGTAAGTTGGGATGATAAACCTACTAATAAATATTATAGTGATTTACTTATTAGAACAGATACCTTAGATAATAAATTAATTGATATTACTAGTACTGTTAGTAAAGATAATGTTTCTATTACTAGTATTAAAACAATAAATAGAGATGAATATGCTACTTATGAGATGGAAGTTGCAGTTAATGATAAAGCTCATTTAGATAAATTAATACTAGATTTAGATAATTTACCATATATTACAAGTGTAGAGAGGTTGATATCATGAGAGTTTTAGTTCAAAGATGTAGTAATGCTAAATGTGTTGTAGAAGGTAAAACTATTAGTGAAATAGATAATGGTTTAATGCTTCTTGTTGGTTTTACTGATACTGATAATAAAGATACAATTCTTTGGATGGTAAAAAAGGTTCTTAATCTTAGAATATTTCCAGATAGCAATGGAGTGATGAACTTATCTATTTTAGATGTTAAAGGATCTATATTATCAATTTCTCAGTTTACTCTTTATGCTGATACCTCTAAAGGTAATAGACCTAGTTATATAAAGGCAATGAGTGGAGAGAAAGCTAAACTCTTGTATGAGTACTTTAATAAAGTTTTAAGTGAATATGTTCCTACAAAAGGTGGAGTATTTGGGGCAGATATGTCTATTACTTTAACTAATATAGGACCTACTACAATTATGTTGGAGAGATAATTATGTATAAAAATAGAATAAATTATAAATTGTTAAACTTTTTAATTTTTATGGGGCTTTTATATATTATAGTTACTAATATAGGTACCTGGTTTAATATCTTTTTATCTATTATTAGTATTTGTATGCCTTTTATCATTGCTTTTGCTATTGCCTATGCCCTTAATCCTATAGTAAGAAAACTAGTAGAAAAAGGCATTAGAAAGAGCCTTGCTGTTACTATTGTTGTAGTAGTTGTAACTGCCATCATCATTACTCTTTTAGTTATAACACTACCACTTTTATATAATCAACTTGTTATGTTTGCAACTAACTTTGGTAAAGTTATAGAAGATGTTGGCGATAAATTTAATATTAATTTAAGCTTTATAGCAGATAGTAGTGAAGGTTATTTAAATGATATAATTAATAGTCTAGGTAACTTCCTAAAAGATGGTTCTATTGATATAGTAGGTAAAACTGCTTCATTCTTAGGTAAATTAGTAATATGTTATGTTGTATCTATCTATTTCCTTGCATATATGGATAATATTAGAAGAGCGATAGGAGACTTTTTAAAACAAGTTAAATATAAGTATTTCCGTTATGTTAAAGCTTTAGATACAGAACTAAGTAATTATCTAAAAGGACTATTGACATTTATGATTATTCAGTTCTTTGAATATTCCCTTGTCTTTTTAATAGTAGGACATCCTAACTGGTTCTTATTTGGTGTTTTAGCATCTCTTACAACAGTTATCCCTTACTTTGGAGGACTAATTACTAACTTGCTAGCCTTATTAACTGCATCAGTTATTAGCCCCACACTATTTATTGCAACTCTAGTTATCTGTTTAATCTTCCCTCAGTTAGATGGTTATGTCATATCTCCTAGAGTCTATGGTAAGACAAATAATGTCAATCCGTTAATTACGATTATGATGGTATCAATTGGTGGTACAGTAGGTGGACCTTTAGGTATAATTATCGCTTTACCAATATATATTTTAATATCTGCAAGTTATAGATTCTTTAAAAATGATATTAAAAAAGGTGTTAAAAAAGTAAAAGCCGAGATAAGTTAAGTTAGTGTCAAGTAGTAGTGTAAACTTGATTAAATGGGTAATATATGATAAAATTATATATGCTTATGGAAAAGCGAGAAGAGAAAGTGGGTATTTTATGAGAACTTTTTATCCAAATGAGGAGTTTAATAATATAATAATGCCAATTGTAAGTAATAGTGAGTACCAAAAGACAAAATCTTGTGTTCATCATGGAATGGATAGATATTCTCATATGATGAGAGTTGCTTACTATTCTTATAAAGTAACTAAGTTTTGTCATTTAGATTATAGAAGTACGACAAGAGGAGCGGTTTTACATGATTTCTTTTTAGATGAGTATGATGAAAAGAAAGCTCATATATTAGTAAATCATCCTAAGATAGCTTTAGAAAACTCAAAGAAGTATTTTGATTTAAATGATTTAGAGCAAGATATAATTAAAGCTCATATGTTTCCAGTAGGAAAAACTCTACCAAAATATTTAGAAAGCTGGATAGTCAATGTTGTTGATGACATTGCTTGCTTCTATGAGAGAAGTTATGTCTTAAAGGAAAGTATGTCAGTTGCATGTAGTATGGTTATTTTATTATTTATGGTATTTTTTAAGAGATGGTGAGTTTTATGAATATAAAAGAATTATTAGATGGTAGTATTAATAGTATTGATATAGATGAAAACTTTACCATTCCTAAAGGAAATTATGCTAATACTGAGATAATAGATTTAGAGAAAGTTAAAGTAAAAGGTAACTTAACTTATCCAAGTGATGATAATTTATTCTTAGATATAGAATGTTCTGGTACTATGAAATTAAATGATTCTGTTAGTTTAGAACCAGTTCTTTATCCTTTTTCCTTTAAAATTAGTGAAAATGTGAGCGAATTATTAGAAAATGATCAATTTACTCTTGATATTATTAACATTTTATGGGAAAATATAGTACTAGAGATCCCTATTCGCTATAGCGAAGTTACAAATTATGATAAATATAAAGGGGATGGATGGAGAGTTATTAGTGAAGATGATGTTAAAGATAATACTAATAATCCCTTTAAAGATTTATTAAAAGAAATAGAGAAGGAGTGATATAATGTTAAAGTTAGATATTCAAATGTTTGCAGTTCCTTTTAGAAAGGTATCTAAAACAAGAAAAAGAATGAGAAGAAGTCATAATGCTCTAGAAGTACCTGGTATGGTTAAATGTCCAAACTGTGGTGAAATGATTAAAGCACATCGTGTTTGTCCTAAATGTGGAAGTTATAAAGGAAAAACAGTTGTAGATATGACTGAGAAAGAAGAGGCTTAATAAAGTCTTTTTTTATTGTTATTGTTATTTTTATCCTTTTGTGATAGTATATAAGAACAGAAAAGAGGAAGAGTTATGAAAGTAATTAGAGATGAAGATAAGAAGAGCAATACTTATATAAAAAAAGTCAAAATAAAAAAACGAAAAAAAACTAAACATAATAGCAAAAGCTTAAATGACGTTAATGTAACAACTAAAAACTATAATGATTTAGTTGTTTATATGGCAGATGGTTCTAAACCAAGATATGCTAATATACCAGAGTATAAGAAAAAATTATTAGAAATAAGACGCCAGCAATATATAAAAAACAAAGATGAACTTGTTGATTTGAAAAATAATTTAAAATTATATACGACTCTTTTAATTGTTTGTATAGGTATTACTGCTGTTTCTATTCCCATTGCAGCAATAGTAAATGGTTTAAGTGCCATATTGTATTCTATTAGTTGTGTTTCAACTGCTTCGGGAATAATTAGTGCTGTTTTAGCGTCAAAATATTATAGTAAAATTAATGATGTTAAGAAATATGAATTTTTTGATGATAACATTAGCACTTTAAATTCAGTAGATTTAGATAATCCTAATATTTTAGAAAGAGTTAAGAATAAAGACAAAAGAAAAATATATAGAATAAAAAAAGAAAAAGATTTTGAAAATGAGAAACCATATTTTGAAAATATTAGTATTGACGGTTTATCATTAGATGCCTTAAAAAGAATTAAAGATAATATATTAAGAGAAAACTATTTCGCTTTATCTACTTCTAAAAAAGAAAATAATGATACTGCTGAATCTAAAGGCAAGCCTTATGTAAAAAAATAAAATTTATATGAATTTTGTAAATTGACCCTATTTTTTAGAGTCAATTTTTAATTTTCTCTAGGCGAATTTATAAAATTGACCCCTGTATTTAGAGTGAATTTTCAAAATCCTCTTTTTGCATTACTTTTCTTCTTATGTTAGTGTACTCACTACATACATGTATGAAAACAATATTTGAAAGAGAGGTAAATTAATGGAAAATAATGATAATGATAAATTTGTAAGCCTTTTAGCCGATAGTACATTTAAGTATATGTTTAAAGATTATAGAGAGTTTTTTAAAAAGGCAATTAAATCAACAATTAATGTCGATATAAGTGAATATGAACTTTATAATAATGAGATAAATAGTGGAAATAAAGCTAGAGATTATAGACTAGATATACTACTAAAGAAAGACAATGATTTTATTATAATAGAAATGAATAAAAATGCTGATAAAAGGACCCTATTAAAAGCCAGAAAGTATTTATATGCTGTTGCAGGAGGAGGACTAGTAGAAGGAGAAGACTTTAAAAAGATGCATACTATTCTTATTAACTTTAATAATTCTAAATATAAAAATGATAAAGAGGCGATCAGTGTTGGATATGATTTAAGAAATGAAAAATATAATGATGTTATAGATGAAATAAAAATTTATGACATATATCTTGAAAGTCTTGAAAATGTACGTTATAATGGTAGTAACGAAAAAGAAACATATTTAGCAATGTTTAGAGCAGAGTCTTTTGAAGAGATGAGAAATATTGCTAATGGTAATAAGGAGGCTTTGAAAGTAGTGGAAGAATTAGAAAGGTTAAGTGAAAATGATGAGTTTAGAGTGCTTTATGATGCTGAAAAAATGAGAAGAAAAGAAATAAACTCGGCAAGACTTGATGGCTATGATGATGGTTATGGTAATGGCTACGAAATTGGGATTACTAAAGGAAAAGAAGAAGAGAAAATTGCTATTGCTAAAAATTTTCTTAAAAATGGAGTATCTCCTGACATAGTATCCGAAAGTACTGGTTTAAATGAAGATGAGATAAATAATTTACTAGATGAATTAAACAGCTAATGGTAATAAGGAGGCTTTGAAAGTAGTGGAAGAATTAGAAAGGTTAAGTGAAAATGATGAGTTTAGAGTCCTTTATGATGCTGAAAAAATGAGAAGAAAAGAGATAAACTCGGCAAGACTTGATGGCTATGATGATGGTTATGGCAATGGCTACGAAATTGGAATTACTAAAGGAAAAGAAGAGGGAGCTAAGGCAGAAAAAATTGCTATTGCTAAAAATCTTCTTAAAAATGGTATATCTATTGATTTAGTATCAGAAAGTACTGGTTTAGGTGTAGAAGAATTAGAAGAGTTAAAGAAAGAAGCTTAATAACTTCTTTCTTTAATCCTGGTAAAAGAGGTGTTGATATGGATTTTAAGTTTAATGATAATTCTATATATATTGTTCCTGATAGTTTAAAATTGAAACTATTAGATATCTTATCTAAAGAAAATAAGATTTATAATATAACTTTTATAAGCCTAGAAGAGTTAGAAAAACATTATTTTTTCGATATAAAAGAAGATGCTTTGTTATATCTATTAGATAAAACTAATGAGAATATAGATGTCTTAAAACTAATGTTAAAAAATCTATATAAAATAAATGTAAATAAAGATTATAAAGAAAGTAAATTAAATAATCTTAAGAGTTTATATTTGAATTTAAAAGATAATAATTATTTAATATTTGATAAAGGATATAGAGAATATTTATTGACTAAAAATATTTATATACTAGGTTATAGTATGTTAGAACCTTATCAAAAAGAAATGTTAGATAGCATTAATACCAATTATTTAGATATTACTAGTAATCTATCTATAGATACAGTCTATAAATATCACTCTATGAAAGATGAGATAATTAGTACAGCATTAAAAATAAGAGAACTTAATAGTAAAGGTATTAGTTATAATAAAATATTTCTAGCAGGAATAGATAATAGTTATAACTATTTACTTAAAACTATCTTTAAGATGTTTGATATACCAATATATTTTAAATCTACTAATAAGATTACTTCTTTAATAAGTGTTAAAGATTATTTAAAAGACAAAGATATTAATCATGTTAAAGATATTAATATAAAGTCTAAAATAATGAAAATTGAAAGTGATTTAAGTTATGCTAAAAATAGTAAGTACTATGATATCTTATTAAAAGATAGATTAGAAAATACTACCTTAGATAGTATAGAATTAGTAGAGTCTGTTAAAGTTTTAAATGAAGCGATAGAAGTCCCTTATTTAGTTAGTGATGATGAATATTCATTTGTTTTAGGATTTAATCAAAATTATTTACCTAAGATTTATAAAGATGAAGATTATTTAAGTGATAGCCTAAAAAGCAAGTGTAATTTAAATACTTCTACTATTAAAAATAAACTAAGTAAAGATTCCTTAGTTAAAGTCTTAGGAACTATTAAAAATCTTACACTATCATATAAATTAACATCATTAACTGGAGAATATGCTAAGTCTAGTTTATTAAATGAGCTTAATTTAAAAGAAGTAGATAGTCTTAATTATAGTTATAATTATAGTAAAGAGTTTAATAATTATAGAGTGAGTAGCCTCTTAGATACTTATTATAAATACCATGAGGAAGATAAAGATTTTACCTTTTTAACTACTAATATAGATACTAGTAAATATACTAGTTTTGATCATAAATTTAAAGGTATTAATAGACCTATTACCCCTTACAGTTTATCTTACTCGAATCTAGATGACCTTGCTAAATGTCCTTTCAAATATTATTTAAAACATATCTTAAAACTAGATAGTTTTGATGAGAATTTCAATACTAAAATAGGTAATATCTTTCATAGTGTTTTAAAAGATAGTTATAATGATAACTTTTCTTTTGATATATCTCTTAATAAAACTTTACAAGATAATCCTTTAGATAAGAGAGAAACTGTTTTGTTTAAAAGATTAGAAACTGAATTAAAAGAAATAGTTAATTATAATAAGCAAGTTGAAAAAAGAAGTTTTTTAACTGAGTTTTATGGAGAGAAAAGGTTAGAGATACCATTAAGTGAGCATGCTACTTTAAAAGGTTTTATTGATAAGATATTATTTAAAACATTCCATGATAAGACTTATTATGCTGTTTTTGATTATAAGACAGGTAGTGCAACCTTAAATTTAGATTATTTAGAAGATGGTTTATATTTACAATTACCTTTATATATTTACTTAATAAATAAGAGTAATCTATTTGATAATCCTTCTTTTGTAGGTTTCTTTTATCAGTACTTATTACAAAGTTATAAAGATAAAGATGAACAGATTAAAAATCTAAAACTAGTAGGATATACAACAGATGATAAGATAATACTTTCTTATTTAGATGAAGACTATGAAAATAATTCTTTTGTTAAGGGATTAAGTGTAAAAAAAGATGGAGAACTATCTAGTAGAAGTAAAATTTTATCAGATAGTGAGTTAGAAGATATAATGGATTCTATTAATAAAGCCTTAGAAAAATCTCTTAAAATAATAGATAATAATGATTTTCAAATTGCCCCTAAAATAATTAATAATAAAAATATTTCTTGTGAGTTTTGTCCGTTTAAAGAAGTGTGTTTCGTAAGTGCAAGTGATTATATCTATCTAGAGAAGAAAGAAGGTGAATCTAATGCCTAAATTTACAGAAGAACAACAACTTGCTATCGATATGGAAGGAACAAATATCTTAGTAAGTGCAGGAGCAGGGAGTGGTAAGACTGCTGTTTTAACAGAAAGAGTGTTAAGGAAATTAAAAGAAGGTACTCATATTAATGAACTCTTAATCTTAACATTTACTAATAAAGCTGCACTTGAAATGAAAGAGCGCGTTAGAAAGAAACTTAAAGAAAATGAACTAATGGATGAGTTAGATTTACTTGATAGTAGTTATATTACAACTTTTGATGCTTATTCTCTTGCCTTAGTAAAAAAATATGCCGATACTATTCACTTATCAAGTAATATTACAATCGCTGAATCTAGTATTTTAGATCTTGCAAAAAAAGAAATATTAGATGAGATATTTTTAGATTACTATGATAAATGTCCTAAAGACTTTCTTAATTTAATTATTAAATTTTGTCTTAAAGATGATAAAACAATTAAGAAAAGAATATTAGAACTTGATAGTACCCTAGATTTAAAACTAAATAAGGATGAGTTTATTGACACTTATATCTCTAAATATTATAGTGATGAAGTAATAGATAAATATATTAAAGAATATTTGGAACTTTTAAGTAAGAAAAAAGAAAATATAATAGACCTTTATGAAGAAGTTAGAAGCCTAACATCAAGTAAATATTTAGAACAGTTAGAAGAAATGTTTTTACCTTTTGTGGATGCAAATAGTTATGATGAGTTAAAAAGTGCAATCTTTACATCTTTGCCTAGAGCAAGAACAGGAGTAGATAGTGATTCTAAAGAATTAAGAGATAACTTAACAGCATTACTAAAAGAGTTTAAAGAACTGGTTATTTATGAAAGTATAGAAGATATTAAAACTAGTATAATTAAGACTAAAGAATATATCTCTATAATCTTAGAACTAGTTAAAGAGTTAGATAAAAGATTTGCTTTATACAAGAAAGAAAATAACTACTACACTTTTATGGATATAGAAAAACTTGCCATTACCCTAGTTCGTGATAATTTAGAGATTAGAGAAGAAGTAGGTAACTCTTTTAAAGAAATATTAATAGATGAATACCAAGATACTAATGATATCCAAGAAACATTTATTAGTTATATCGCTCATGATAATGTTTATATGGTAGGAGATATTAAACAATCAATCTATCGTTTCCGTAATGCTAATCCTTCCATATTTAAAGATAAATATGATAATTATAAGAAAGAAGTTGGGGGACGAGTAATAGATCTTGCCAAAAACTTTAGAAGTAGAAGAGAAGTCTTAGATGATATAAATCTTTTCTTCTCTCACATTATGGATGATTATTTAGGAGAAGCAGACTATAATAATGGCCATGCTATGGTGTTTGGTAATATGATGTATGAAGGTAGTGCTAAAACAACTAATAATAATTACTTAGATATTTATACTTATGATGAGAAAGATAAAAGTTATAGTAAACTAGAAAAAGAAGCCTTTATTATTGCGAATGATATTAAAGAGAAAATTAATAGTAAATACTCAGTTTATGATAAAGACGAAGATTCTTTAAGAGAAATAGAGTATCGAGACTTTGTTATATTATTAGATAGAGCGACTGATTTTACTACTTATAAACAAGTATTTGAATATTTAGGTTTACCTATTACTTTATATGAAGATGAAAAGACTAGTGGTAGTACTGATTTATATCTTTTGAAAAACTTCTTTATCATGGCTAAATCTATTATTACTAATAATTATGATAGCAAGTTTTGCCTTGCCTTTACTTCAATTTCTCGTAGTTTCCTTTTCTCTTATACAGATGATGAAATTTATCAGTCCTTAGTTAATAATACCTATGAAGATACTAGTGTCTTTAAATTATTTAAGGAAGTCTTAGAAAATATAGATGTATTAACCCCAGTAGTCTATTTAGAAAAACTATTAGAGAAATTAAATTATACAGATAAACTTACTTTAATAGGTAATGTAGAGATTAACTCTAGTAGAATGGAATATTTTTATAATCTAATTACAAACTTAGAAAATAGTAACTTTACTATTCTTGATGTTACTGATTATTTAGAGAAAATTAATAATGAGAAATTAGAGATTAAACTTGCTATTAGTAAAGAAGATAGTAATAGTGTTAAGATTATGACTATTCATAAATCTAAAGGTCTAGAATATCCTATCTGTTATTTTGCAGGCTTCTATAAAGACTTTAATAAAGATGAATATAAGAGTAACATCTTGTTTGATGATACTTATGGCATCATTATAGATGAAGTTGATACTAATAATAAACTAATTACTAAGACACTTTCACTAGAGAAATTAAAACAAAAAGATATTAGTGAAAAGATTAGACTTTTATATGTAGCATTAACAAGGGCAAGAGAGAAAATGATAATAGTTATGCCTAATACCAGTAATGATAAAGAATTAGGAGATATTGTTAGTGATTATGATAGATTAAACTATACTAACTTTGCTAAAATGGTTATTAGTGTAGCATCTTTATTTAAAGATAAAACTAAAGAAATAACTGATATAAAAGATATATCTAAAGCTTATTTAGAAGTTAAAAAAATTGCTTCTAAAATAGATAATAATGTAAAAGAATTAGAGATTATTCCTTCTATTTATGATAATACTATTAAAGAAAAAGAAACTTATCATAAAGAAGGTGATTATGAGAAAACAGAAGAAGAACTAAAACTTCTCGAGATAGGAAGAAATGTTCATACATTGTTTGAGAGAATTGACTTTATTAATAATAAGTTACCTTATATAGAAGATAATTATTATAAAGAAAAACTTACTAACTTTCTAAATAGTAGTTTTATCTCTAAATATAAAGACTATAAAAAATATCAAGAATATGAATTTCTTTGGAGAAATAGTAATAAAACATATCATGGTAAAATAGACTTATTATTAGTAGGGGGTAGTGAAGCGATAATTATCGATTACAAACTTAAAAATACTAAAGATAAAGCTTATATAGACCAACTTAATGGTTATAAAGAAGTAATTAGTGATAAGTTAAATCTTCCTACTAGTTGTTATTTATATTCGATAGTTGATGAAAAAATCGAAAAAATTTGACAAAATGTTAATTTTGTAGTATAATACAAGCAACTTCAAGATATGGGGGTTTTAATAAAGGGGGTTATACATATGGAGAAGTCATTTATATTTGAATATTTAGATGAGAATGATTTTAGAAAAAGAGAACGTTCTGTAAGAAAATATAACATGTTAGCTTATAAAAAACTAACTTTTGAATATTATCCAGAACTTAGGAAAGGTCATTTTTTAGGTGAAAAGGTTAGTGAAGATACTAAAGCAGGTACAATGAATTATGAACTTAAATTACCAACAGATGAGTTATTCGCTAAAGTACATGGAGAAATTAGAGTTCATTATACAGTATACCCTGATAAACGTGTTATTCTACTTACCAATATTACTCCAGAAGGTATTTTAAATGAAGGTCATATGGCTGAGTTATCTACTTATAAAGGAGTAATGATATCTAAATCTCACCCTGAAAAAGATATGTTTAAAATCAACTTATTAAATATGCTAAACAAATAGTCATGAAAGTATGGCTATTTTTTTTGCAAAAACTCTTGCAGAAGTCTAGAATTTATGCTAATATTAAATAGCAGTGATTATTATGGACCCTTAGCTCAGTTGGTTAGAGCATCCGGCTCATAACCGGACGGTCGATGGTTCGAGTCCATCAGGGTCCACCATTTATCTTGCGGGTATGGCGGAATTGGCAGACGCGCTAGACTTAGGATCTAGTGTCTTAGACGTGCAGGTTCAACTCCTGTTACCCGCACCAGAAAGTATACATCCGAACCTTTCAGGGTTCGGTTAATTTGTTTTATAAAGGTAAGGATATGCAATGAACTTAATATTAAATGATGAAAACTTACAACTTGAT
>CALVUY010000006.1 GCA_944363705.1 uncultured Bacilli bacterium
GATCCTACCACTCTATGACACGGTATAATTATGGAAATAGGATTATGACTAACTGCACCTCCTACCGCTTGACTAGATATCTTTTTAAGACCTTTTTGTTTTGCAATAGTATCTGCAATATCTTTATAAGTAATAACTTCTCCATAAGGTATTTCACAAAGTATCTTCCAAACACTTTTTCTAAAGTCACTACCTAAAGGATTTAAATCAAGTTCATTTATACTAGGTTTTTCTCCTTTAAAATATCTATCTAACCACTCTTTAGTCTTAATTAATATTTCTTTCTCTTCTTCTTTTATTTCATCTTTTAAGCAAGAAAAATAATATTTCTGTCCTTCTATCCATAAACCTATTAATTTATTGTTTTTGGAAGCGAGTAAAATATCACCAATTGGAGATTTATAATGAGTAGTATAAATCACTTGAATCACTCCTTTACATTATCTATCTTTCTTAAACCATCTATAGTTAATAAATATAAACTATCAACTACTTCTTCTATATATTTTCTATCATGTGAAACACTTATTATTGTACCACTAAACTCTCTCAAAACCTTTCTAATGACAGGATTAGATAAAGGACTTACATTTCTAGTAGGTTCATCTAATACCAAAACATTACACTTATCAAGAACTAATTTCATTAAAAACAACTTAGCTTTCGTTCCATTACTTAAATCTTTTATCTTTCCTGTCATTTCTTCTCTTGTAAATTTCATATTTCCTAAATACATCCTCGCTCTAGTTATATCATCTTTATAATTACTTGGAGCGATAAATTCTAAAACATATTCATAATTATTTAAAACTTCATCATAGTTTTGAGGCATATAACCCACTTTAATATCTTCTCTTAACTTTAACTGTTCATAAATAATTTTAATTAAAGTAGATTTCCCTATCCCATTTTTACCTACAATACATAAATGAGTATTACCTACTACTTCTAATTTAATATTTCTAGATAAAACTTTATTATCAATCTTTAACTCTTTTAAATCTAAATTAAGAACTACTTTTGTCTTTGGAACTTGCACATCTTCAAAAAAGAAATTAATACCTTCTTCTACATCAGGTAATTCAGTAAGAGTAGTATCATCTAACTTCCTCTCTTGTGATTTTAAAGAATGCATCTTCTTTTTTAATAATCTTGCCCCGTGAGGATCACTTCTTGAAATAGTATTTTGTTGATACTCTACTTTTTGCATAACTTGTCTTAATTTTTCTTGTTTCTTAATAAAATTTCTTTTCTCATTTTTTGCTACTTGTCTTTGTTTATCTATCATTCTAAGTCTTTTAGAAACATAAGTATCATAATCAATCTTTAAAAGAGTATATCTACAATCTGTTTTACCTTTTATCTGTTCTAAATGTAAAATCATATTAGCAGTATTAGAAAGTAGACTCTCATCGTGAGAAACATAAACAATAGGTTTTGAGGTACTATTAATAAATTTCTCTAACCACTCTAAAGTTTCTATATCTAAATCATTAGTAGGCTCATCTAAAAATAAAATATCAAATTCTTCTAGTAATAATTTTAATATATTTACTTTTACTTTCTCTCCACCTGATAAAGACATTATTCTTTGCTCTAATATTTCATCTTCTAAATTAAATAGTTCTAAATACTTATAAAGTTCACTTATTTTATTATAATAGTCTTCTTCACAACTAAATAGATAATCATATACTTTCTTATTTAAATTATCTTCACTAATTACTTGTTCTAAATATCCAACTCTATTCCCTTTTAAATTAATAGTTCCTTCTATCTCTCCATAATCACACATAGAAAGAATAGTTTTAAGTAAAGTAGATTTACCATTACCTTCTTCACCAATAATCGCTAACTTATCTCCTTTATTTAAAGTTAAAGATAAGTCTTTAATTATATATCTACCATTTACTAATATAGTTAAGTTTCTTATTTCTAACATTATGCCTTCCTTTCTGGCATAATCAAAGTTTATGCCTAACTTATTTAGCAATTATTCTCAATTTTCTCACCTCCGAATTACTGTTTTAATATCTTTATCAGGCAATATTAATTTTTTCATAAAAAGCCTTTCCATTTCTTCTATTTTATCACGAAATGTTTTTAAATACACAATTATATTTACAAACTCTTGTAATTTAAAATAAGATAAAATTAAAAGATTAGAGTTTACTTTCTAATCTTACTTTTTTCACTGTCATTTATAGAGCTGACTTCACTCACTTTTTTAGCTACCATTTATAGAGCTGGCTTCACTCACTTTTTTAATTGCCATTTGAGGCTGGCTTCACCTACTTTTTTATTACTACTATTAGAATTAATATATATATCTAACATAACTTAACAATTATGTTTTTAAGATTAATTATTAATATTTTTTATTCCCACTTCTGGTATCATTACATCAGAAGGTGTATCAATTATAAATTTAATTAATCTAGCAACTTCTTTTGTATCAAGACCATTATCCATATTTTTTTGAATATTCATTTTCTTAAACATATTTGTTTTCATCATACCTGGCATAACATTAGTCACTCTAATTCCATATTTTGCAACTTCATCCTGTAACGACTTTGAGAAGCCAGTTACTCCCCACTTTGTAGCATTATACACAACTCTTTCAGCTTTATGATTTATTCCTGCCTGTGAATTAATATTGATTATTAATCCTTCTTTATTATTCTTCATAATTGGAATCACTGCTTTAGAACAATTAATAACCCCAAGTAAATTAACATCAACAACTGAATTGATTCTACCACTATCATTTAACTCTAATTCTTCTTGAATCCAAAGTCCAGCATTATTAATTAATACATCTATTCTTCCAAAATTATCTATAATTTTCTTAATACTTTTTTCTACTAATTTATAATTACTCACATCACAAACTTCATAATTACAGTTATTACTATTAGCAACCTCAATTAATTTTTGTTCATTAGTTGCTAAAATTATTACATCATTTTCTTGAGAAAGCGATTCAGTTAATGTTCTTCCTAAACCATCACTTCCACCTGTTATTAATATTACTTTTCCCATCAGAGTTCCTCCTCACAAAATACTATCTTTCTAACAAATTAAAATTTATTGTAGCATTTATATACATTATGCTATCTCTAAATCATCTATAACTTACAGTACAAATACCACTCTAATTATATCATTTATTAAATATATTTAAAACAAAAGTAGTTACTATGTTACTATTAACAATATTACTCACCAACTATTTCATAACCTAGTTTTTCATAAGTATTTTTTCTTTTTAAAAACATATTTCTTGTCTTAGCAAAGTTATCATCAACATAATCATATATTAATATCTCTTTTTTATTTTCATTTTTCCTATGAAGTCTTCCTGCATATTGTATAACTCTAGTCTTACCTGATATTGGCATAGTAAGAAATAAAACGTCTAATTTATCATCATCAAATCCTTCTCCTATATATGAACCTGTAGAAATTATAATTTTATTACTATTATTTAAAGTTATTTCATCATTTAATTCTTTATACTTTTTAAGAACTTTCTTACCTATACCTCCATAATATTTAAAAATATTATTAGTATACTTACTTAATTTATCATAAATATAATCTAAATGTTCTAATCTTTCCGTTAATACTAAAATATTCTTACCATTATCATACTCTTTTTTAATATCTTTAATTATCTTTTCACTTCTTAAAATATCTTTGGCAATAAAATCATTTATTTCATTTAACTCATAATTATCTATTTTAGGATTAGTAAAACTTAAATGACTTTTCTTAACTATTACTTTCATAGGTATATTTAACTCTTTATTGAATTTTAAAGTATCTACCTTATACCTAATATCACCACATTGCATTTTTATAATAGGTGTATGGCCATTTTCTCTTTCTGGTGTTGCAGATATTCCATAGACATATTTAGCATTACCAGTATTTATCGCTTGTTCAAAAGTATAAGCAGCGGTATGATGACATTCATCTATAATAATCATTCCATAATTTTTAGCAATGTCTAAAACATCACCATTATTCCATAAAGATTTTATACTAGCAACATCTATTATATTAGTAATATTTTTCTTTTTACCACTTATCTCTCCTACTTCATCTATGTCAAGAAACTCTTTAATTCTATCTTTCCACTGTTCAAGTAATTGAAGTTTATTAACAAGTATTAAGGTATTTACTTTTCTTTCTTCTATCAGTTTACATCCTATAACTGTTTTACCAAATCCAGTTGGAGCACAAAGTATTCCATTATCATATTTAAGGAGTTTATATAAAGCAAGTTGTTGTTCTTCTCTTAATTTACCGTTAAAGCTAACTGTGATTTTTTTACCTTTACTTCGTTTATCTGTTTTAATTATTTTTATATTATTAGTTTTACAAAGACTTTCTAAATATTCATAAGTACCTCTCGGTAACTTTAAATACTTATCATCTTCTTTACTACAGTCAATTACCATAGGTACATTATAAACGGACATTCTTAAGCTTTGTTTTTTATAAAACTCTGGATTAGCAAAAGTAGCAAGTCTTCTAAAACTATTTTTAACAATAGAATCTAACCCTGCTTTATCAATATAGACCATATCATTTAATATTACTTTTATACTTTTAGGATAGTTTATTTTATTTTTACTTTTAGTTAAAACTTCTTTATTCATATTAACTATCTCATGTCCTATATCTATAGTTTCATTACTTAATTTTTCTATTGTTTCAAGTACTTCATTCTCTGTTAATTTATGAATAGACTTTAAATACTCTAATTGATTTTTCACTTTCATAAAGTTTCTATCTATAAATATTGTATTACCATATTTAGAAGGTTCATTTTGAAAAGGCAAAGCTATTAAATTACCATAACCTCCTTTAGGTAGGGTATCTTGATTAGGAAACATTCTATCAAAAGAAGATATAGGTAAATTACTTATTTCCATAGTTTTAGATAATAACAAACTTCCTAATTTTCTTGCTATTATTGCTTTTATATTAGTAGAAAAGAAAATCCATATATGTATTCCATTACCTGATCTACTTCTTTCTAATATAGCAGGTATTTTGTATTCATCACATATATTAAGAAATGCAAGAACTTCTTCTTTAATATCGTTATCACTATTTTTATTATCAAAATCTAAAGCTAAAAAATAACAAGTATCATCAGTTAGTAATGGATATATACCTATAGGATTATTTTCATACATATGGCTATAAATAACATTTTTCGATAAAGGTTTATTTTCTCTATATTGACAAGTTTTACATTTCTTACCCATAGTCTTATTGCAAACATTCTTTTTCCATTCATTTAGACAAGCAGGAATATAATATTTAATATTAGGATTATCTTTGTTTATAGATAAATATGGATACACATCATCTCTACCTTTAAAATAGCTCATAAATATTTTAACTTTTTCTTCTCTTGATAAAGATGATACTTCTTCCTTACTATCTAAAGTATTAAGCATTGCTTTTAATTTATTTAGTTCGTTTTTAATATTATTTATTGCAATTTCTTTTTCTTTAATTTTATTAATTATTTCATCTCTATTCATAATGACTCCCCTTTTAATATTTGACGTATATTCTAATATTTTTTATAAGGAAAGTCAATGAAAAAAGATGGCAATAATTACCAACTCTAATTTCAAATTATTCTAATTCTTTTAATCTTTTATCTACTTCATCAAAAAATCTATAAACAGTAGTACAACTTTCTGAATCCGATGGTTTATCTTTACTATGATTCAAATGAATACGATATGCATTCTTTCGAGCTTTTTCTAAAGAGCCATATTTAGATAATATAGAATATATTTTTTCATCATTCTTTTTATACCTATATTTTAACCCTGCTGCATTAAAATATTCATTTATTTTACTTTCATAAGATTTTCTATCCATACCAGTATCTATATAATTAAAATATAGTAAAAACCAATACTCAATAGCTTGGTTAGACCACAAAGGAATATACCCATTTCTTTCACACATTTCTATTGCTTTATTAAATGATTCACTACTAAAACTATCTTTATCAAATACAACAAATATTTTTCCATAAGGTATTGTAGAAATTTTATATTCATCTATTTCGTTCAATATATCTTGAGTAGATTTTACTAAAGATGTCGTATTCATTCCCTTACCTACTATTTTCACTTTTAACTTATAATCATCTTCTATCAATTCATTAATAGCTGCAACCGCTCCTTCAAAATAGTTAGGTTCTGTTTCTTTACCTTCACAAACTATAAGCCAATTACTAGATTTTTGTTTTCTAATATTTTCTTTTCTTCTATTTCTTTCTTCTCTTCGTTTTTTAAATAAATCATCACTGCCCATAATTCACCTACTTATCTTCGTATGGAATAGCACCAAACTTTCCAGTTAAATATCTCTTCTCATAATCAGCATCTACTCTTAAATTTCTAAATTCTGATAATGAATATAATCTAGCTTTCCCATATTGGTCTTTTTCCACTAAATAAAGTTCATCTCTTCTTAAATCATCACTATTGAATAAAAAAGTTGAATGAGCTGTATAAATTAATTGAGCATTATTTTTATTTATTTTTTTATCTTTATACATATTAACAATTTTTTTAAATAATAACGGATGAAATTTGACATCTAACTCATCAATACATAGTAGCCCACCATTTTCTAAATTATTTAAAATAGTTGGCATAATATTAAATATTTTAATAGTACCATCAGATTCATATTGTAATGGTAGTAATATATGATTTTTATTATCAATATTTTTATGTACTCCACTAAGCTTATAAGATTTATTTTCTCCACTATCACTAATCTCATCAATTTTAATACCTAATAAACAAGGATCAAATTCATTAATTATTTGTTGAAATCTTTCGTATAGTAAATTATTTTGAGATAAAAGATTAATACTTGTTTGAGGTTGAAAAACACTTTCTACTCTAAAATCAAACTTATTAATATAATTATAAATATCTCTTAAAATTCCCTTTTCTTCTTTAATCGCTACATTACTTAAAATTAATAATTTATTTGTACTTAAATTAACATTATCACTAAAAAGATTCCAAGTCTTTTCATAATTAGCATAAGAAGAACCAAAATTAACCAAGTCTTTATTTCTTTCAAAAATAATTTTTTGAGTTGCTTTAGTAGTAGAAGAAAATTTCTTTTTATATAGCCACTCCTCATCAAAGCCATCTTTATTCATTGAAAATCCATATCTATATTCATAATCACCAAGAGAAATTGAAATTTCAAATTCACTATTTTCATTTCTAGCATTATTACTAAATGCAAAAGAAAATGTAGGTAAATCTTTATTAATATCTATTCTATTTGACATTTTAATAGTTTCAAACATAAAATGTAATGCCTCAAGTGCACTACTTTTACCAGAAGCATTCGCACCATGAATTTCTATAACTGGTAAAATTTTATTTCCATTAATATTAATTGTGGAATTAATGTGTCTTTTTTCCCCAGTTGCCATTAAATCCAAAATTGTCTCATCATAAAAACATTTATAATTTTTAAATTTAAATTGCAATAACATAATTAACACCTTCCTTTTGGCTATATTTTATCACTTTTTCATATTTTTGCAATATTTTAGGAGATTTTTTCTCTTAAAGTGTATTATTTCTTTTATATTTTATGCAATTTGTTTAATTATATGCATGTAAAATATATATACAAATATATTAATTCATAAAAAAACAGAACTGCTTCCAACTAAAACAATTCTATTTTTTATAAGCTTTCTCATTTTTACTTATTATTTCAGAATAAATATTTTCTATCTTTTCTAATTCATTAAATTGTTCTTTAGGAGCATTTCTATTTACCATATCATTTTTAATCTTATTTATTCTTACATCATAATTAAGACAAATTTGATCATTACTTTCATCTCTTAAGTCTTGCAATAAAGATAAATAATTATCAAGAGCCACAGGAATAGTTTTAAACTCTTTATCTATTGGTACAATATAATTTACTTTTATACCAAGAAACAAACACTTAAAAATAAAGTCAGGTAATAAGTCATAACATTTATTATGTGTCTCTATATTTGATAATTTGGCAGTCTTACTTGAAAGTATTTCTTTTTCGTATCTTTCCCTTGTTGCAAGTAAACTTGCTAAATTTCCTCTTACCACTACATTTATAACAATATCATAATTTTTAGGTATATTACTTATTAAGTCTATTAAACTATAATCAATTGGAGCTTTCTCCCTCAATACAGAATAACCATTTTGTATAGCATAAGAAAATAGTTCATCTCCCCATAAATGAGCATCAAAATTTGTAAGAGTTGCATAATCTGTTGGATATTTATCTAATATTTCTTTAGAGTACTTATGAAATTGACGATAATTATCAGAATTTATAATTATATAATTAGATAAATTTGTACTATCTATATATGTAGTTTTTCCACAACCAGGTTGTCCAACTACAAACATAATAGATGAATTATTTTGAAGAGATTTATTTACAAATAAATTTTCTTTAAGTTGTTCTAAAACTTTTTTATGCTCATCTTTGGATAGTTTATATTTTTCAATGTTATCTTTTAATATTTTGTTTTTCAATATTAACAACTCCTTCGTTTAACTATATTATACTATACAATTAATTAAACACAAACAAAAAGCGGAGCCATAAGGCTCCTTCAGGGGGTTCGGTTGAATATAAATCCACACTTAGATCGTGGACTATATCACCATGATAAGCAAATATACTTATCATGTACATTAATCATATCTAAAAATTTCCAACTTGTCAATTTGATTTTGAAAATTTTAGAAAAATTTTACAACTAGCTATGTATAATTGTATTTATTAGTCTAAGTTTATTAGCATCATTCTCTTTATCTAGTAAGTATTCTAGGGAATCTTCTCTAGCTTGTAACAATATTTTGTAATCTGCTTTTAAATCTGCTATCTTGAAAGTCATATCACCACTTTGCTTAGTTCCAAATAAATCTCCGTGGCCTCTTAGTTTAAAGTCTTCTTCACTAATTTCAAAACCATCATTAGTACTTTCCATTATCTCAAGTCTTTTCGTATCATTATCACTAATTAAAATACAACTAGACTGTAATTCACTTCTTCCTACTCTTCCTCTTAACTGATGAAGTGTAGATAAACCAAATCTTTCAGCATTAAATATTACCATCATCGTAGCATTAGGAACATCTACTCCTACTTCGATAACGGTTGTACTAATTAGTATCTGTACTTTATTTTGTAAAAACTCATTCATAATTAACTCTTTAGCAGCACTAGCCATTTTACCATGAACTAAATCTATTTTATATTTACTACCAAAAGCAAGAGTCATCTTTTCTTTTAAGTCATTTACATTAGTTAAATCACTATTTTCACTTTCTTCAATAAGTGGTGCGATAACATATATCTGATGACCTTCTTTTAACTCTTCATACATCATTTCTAAGACATCTTTAATTTCTTTGTTATTCTTAACAACAGTTTTAATTTTCTTTCTACCCTTAGGTCTTGTCTTAATAGTAGATACGTCCATATCACCATAAATAGTTAAAGCATAAGTCCTTGGAATTGGTGTTGCGCTCATATACAAAGTATCAGGCTTTTGCCCCTTATTCTGTAGATTAGCTCTTTGGTTAACTCCAAATCTATGTTGTTCATCTGTAATAACTAAACCAAGATTATGATAAGTAACATCTTCTTGAATTAGAGCGTGAGTTCCAACAATTATATCAATATCACCGTTTTTTAACTCTTCATAGATTAAATCTTTCTCTTTTTTAGGAGTTGAACCTGTAAGTAAAGCCATATTTAAGTTATAGTTAGCAAAGATATCTTTTAAATTACTAAAATGTTGTGTTGCAAGTATTTCAGTAGGTGCCATTAAAGCACTTTGATAGCCACTTAAATAATTTGCATACATTGCTATAAAAGAAACAATAGTCTTACCACTACCAACATCACCTTGTAATAATCTATTCATTCTACTCTTACTCTTTAAATCTTTAATAATTGTATTAACAGCAGTATTTTGATCTTTTGTAAGTTCATATGGAAGATGCGAAATAAATTCATTTACTTTAGATTCATCTATATCCCTTTCAATTCCACTATTCGCTTTCTTATTCTCTTCTTTTAAATAATTAATTTTAAACATAAACTCAAATAACTCTTCATATTTAAGTCTTATCATTGCCTCTTTTAATTTCTCTTTACTAGGAGGATTATGTACTATATTTAAAGCCATTCTCTTATTAGAAAAATTATACTTTTCTTGATACTTTAAAGGAATACTATCGTGTATCTCTTTACTTTGACTAAGTAGAGCCATATTAATATATAAAGCCATATTTTTATTAGTTAAGCCATTAGTTAAATGATAAACTGGCTCTATCTTTACCTTATTAGAAAGTGACTCCATCTTTATTTCTGATGCTGTTATTACATTTTTAGGCTTATCAAATTTACCTATAACAGTAACAGTAGTACCAACAGTAAGTTGACTTTTTAAGAAAGCTCTATTAAATATTGATACTCCTACAACTCCACTAGCTGTTACAAGTCTAAAATTCATCTTATTGAGTCCTGCTTTAAATCTAACTAATATTGGACTACTTTCTATCTTACCATCTATAATTATATGATCTCCATCATTTGTCTCTTCTAAATTGCCTCTAACTAAAAATTCATATCTAAAAGGATAATGTGTAACTAAATCATCTACAGTATTTATCCCTATCTTAGAAAGAAGTGTTAAAGCTCTAGGTCCTACACCTTTTATATCTTTTAATGCCACAACACACCACCTCTTTTTCTGTCTCATATTATAGCATAATTTTTAGAATTTTAAAAGAAAATAAATCATAAAATTTTAATAAAGGGAGGAATTTATGAAAGTAATTGCAAATGGTGGTGCTTCTACTAAAAACGTTGCTAATAATACATTAGATGCTATTTATTTAGGACTTAATGCTCCATATATTGATGGTTTTAAATTTAAACTTTATTTAACTAAAGATAAAGAGATTATTACTTTAAGTGATGATATAGTAGAACTCTATACTAAAGGACTTAATGAAATAGATGATTATACTCTAAAAGACTTTTTACTTTTCAATGTAGGTAGTAAAGTTCAAAAACAACAAATAGTTACATTGAGACAAATTCTTTATATATTCCAAAATACTAATAAATATTTAATCTTAGAACTTGCCAATCAAAAAGAAAATAATGCACTATTTACTGATTTAGTTTTAAATATGGTAAGAAGTTATTCTAATAGTATTAATATTTATTTAGAAAGTGAAAATGTAGAAATAGTAGAATATTTAAAATCTACTGATAATTCTTATCCTATAGGTATTAGAGTAACTGAAGAAAGTACAGATAACTGGTATATAGATGTTGATTTTTATGATATTAATACTACTCTTTTAGATGATTTTAATATAAGAGATAAGGTTAAAGAAAATAAACTTATTATGATAGATGAGGTTAATAGGATGGAAGTATTTGATTTAATCTATGCTGAATATCAAGATATATTTAATTTTATTTATATTATAACAAATCAAATTGCTAATATTAATAGTAGTGAACAAATACAAAACAGAAGCTAAGGTTTAACTTCTGTTTTTATTAGCAATCTTTCTAATTTTTATCTTAGCTCGTGTTTCAATTAAATTTTCTTTTACACTATCAGACTTCTCTTCTATTTTCTCTATGATTTTTAAATATCTAGATGCTTTATCATAGAAACCCCTTTCTACTAGATAAACAGAAGTATATAACATCATATTAGCTCTATCTTCATCATTTAAGTTAAGATCTAAAATATATTTATCAAGCTCACTTAATCTAGTTGGAGATGATGATGAAATTATATCTTTAACACCCATCAACTTTTCTTCGTAAAATTCAATTTTCTCATTATTTAATTTATTTTTAACACTATTTCTTTTCTTAAAATTCTTCATATTCTTTCTCCTCTAATTTAAGTATAAACTTCTTTAAAAAATTAGTAAACTTTTTTCAAAAAAAGTGTTGACAAAATGACTTCAAATGATTATTATAAAAAGCACCAATTCGGAATTAGGCGAATTGGTCGCTAGTATCACACTAGCCAACCCCTTTTTATTCTTTTTTAAGAGACTGCCCTTCAGGGGGTGCAGTCTCTATTTTTATTTTTAAGCATGACAATAGTCAAGACAAAAGTAAATATACTTCATATTTTAATAATGAAAGGAGAAAAATTATGAATATAGAAGATTTTAATGACAAATGTAAAGATTGCAATGATTGTTGTTTATGCGAAGTTATTAAGTGTTTATGTAATAATTGCACTGGGCCAACAGGTCCTACTGGTAGAACTGGAGATAGAGGGCCTACTGGACCAACAGGAGCTACTGGAATGACAGGTCCTACTGGTCCAACTGGGGCAACAGGTGCTACTGGAATGACAGGTCCTACTGGTCCAACTGGGGCTACTGGTGCTACTGGAATGACAGGTCCTACTGGTCCAACTGGGGCTACTGGTGCCACAGGAGCAACAGGTCCATCAGGTGGATCATTCAATGCTGCTGCAATGGTTCATGATGAAAACAATACAGTTGTCCCTATAAATGAAGCTATTAAACCTAGTATAATTAACTTATCAAATGGTATTACTTACGATCCTACATCAGGTGAATTCATGGTACCACAAACTGGACAATATCTAATTAACTGGTGGTTCAATGTTAGAAGTAAAAATACTAACACAGAATGTGAACCTATCGCTTTAGGTATTGAATTGCATCAAACTACACCTGGATTTAACCTTATCGCTCACTCATCTACTCACAATAGACTTTCTTGTTGTGATACAGGAACAATTAGTGGTAATGCCTTATTCGCTGCAAATGCTAATGATAAATTTAGATTCGTTAACACTTCTAACACAGACTTCCAACTAGTACCAAACGATCGCTACTCTGCATCATTCTCAATTACAAGAATCAATTAACAAAAAGTTCACATCCTACGATGTGAGCTTTTTTATTTGGCATTACCAAACCTTCTATCACGTTTTCGATAATTATCTAAAGATTCTTCTAAACACCTACTATTAAAATCTGGAAAATAAGTATCTGGAAAATCATATTCAGCATAACTTGACTGATAAATCATAAAATTACTTATTCTTTTTTCACCACTTGTTCTAATAACAAAATCAAGTGGTGGTAAATCTTGATATAAATTTTTACTTACAACTTCTTTAGTAATATCTTCTATACTAAAATAACCATCTAATACTTGTCTAACAATTTTCTTAGTCATATCTACTATCTCATAGTCACCACCATAATTAAGACAAATATTCAAAATTCCTCTTGTATTGTTCTTAGTATCATCTGTTGTCTTATCCATTGCCTCAAGTACACTCTTAGGAAGATTATCTCTTCTTCCAGAAAATACTACTTTAACATTATTTTTCTTAATAGATTCTAATTTAGTATTAAATAATGTTACAAACAACTTCATTAAATAAGAAACTTCATTTTTATCTCTTTTAAAATTATCAGTAGAAAAGGCATATAAAGAAACAACTTTAATAGAAGTATTATTATAAATATAATCAAGAAGATTAATAAGGTTATCAGCACCTGCTTTATGTCCTAAGCTTCTATTAAGCCCTCTTTCTTTTGCCCATCTACCATTACCATCCATAATGATTCCTAAATGATTAGGATATACTACATCACTCATAACTACTCCTTATTTTTATTAGTTAAACTTTCATAATAATTATTTCTTTCTTTAGCATTATCTTCATTTTCTTTAAGTAAATCATCTGCTTCCTCACTGTTTATGATTTTTAATGATTTATATCTATCCTCTCCTGTTAAGTACTCTTGATATTTATTAAAGTCACTCTTTCCATCCATCTTAAACTCTTTAGTATCTGGATTATAATGGAAAATTGGGAAATATCCACTAAGCATCGCTTTCTTCTCTTCATCAATAGAGTTACTCATTCCTTTTAAAATACCCCAAGCAATACATGGAGAGTATGCAACTATTATACTTGGTCCATGATATTTTTCAGCTTCAAGCATTACTTTAACAGTAGCAGCAGGGTTAGCTCCTAAAGATATCGCTCCTACATAAACATCAGGATTAGTTAGAGCAATCTTTAAAAGGTCTTTCTTAGCAGTCTTTTTACCTGATGAAACAAATTTTGCAACTGCCCCCATTCTACTAGATTTACTTGCCTGTCCTCCTGTATTAGAATAAACTTCAGTATCAAGAACTAAGATATTAACATTTTCTCCACTATTTAATACATGGTCAATTCCGTTATAGCCGATATCATAAGCCCAACCATCTCCACCTACTGCCCATAAAGAAATAGGCATAATATATTTCTTTAGAGATTTTAAAGGCTTAATCTTAGTATGAGGAATAACAGAAAGTAAAGCTTTAGCAGTATCGACATTAATATCATTAACATAGTCTAAATAGATATCTTTTTCTTCTTCATCTACTTTAGAAATATTTTCATTTATTATATTCTTTAACTGTTGTTTCTTTACTTCATCAGCAATCTTCATACCAAATCCAAATTCAGCATTATCTTCAAATAAAGAGTTAGCCCAAGGAACACTATATGGAGTAGATGGACTAGATGCACCATAAATAGAAGAACATCCAGTTGCATTAGCAATTACAAGTCTATCACCAAATAATTGAGTTAAAAGTTTCAAGTATGGAGTCTCACCACAACCAGCACAAGCCCCACTAAATTCAAATCTAGGTTTCTTAAACTGACTACCTTTAACAGTACTAACACTCATTACATCTTTTTCAGTCACTTCATTAAATAAGTATTCAGTCTCTTTTAAAGTAACATCATTAACAACACTTTCTTTACTTACCATCTCAAGGGCTTTAGCCCCCTTCTTACCAGGACAAATATTAGCACATAATCCACAACCAGTACAATCTTTATAACTAACAGCAATAGTAAATTTTAAGTTATCTTTTAAATGACTATCAAGCAGTTTATCATTTAAACTATTAGGAGCTTTCTCTACTTCTTCTTCATCTAATAACATTGGTCTAATAACAGCATGAGGACAAACTAAAGAACATAAGTTACAACTAATACAGTTTTCACTTTTATATTTAGGGACAACTTCACTAATATCACGTTTTTCAAGACGAGATAGCCCTCCATCAACAGTACCATCAGGTCTATCTAAGAAAGCACTAACAGGAAGATTATTCCCTTCACGTTTATCAATAATATCAAACAAGCTAGAACTAACTTCACTCACCTTTACATAGTCATCACTATTTTCATCTATCTTAAGTAAATGAGTTGTATTAATAGCATTATCAACAGCATTCTTATTTTTCTCTGCTAGATTATTTCCTTTAAGTTTAAATCTATCATCAAGATTATCCTTTAACTTCTTAATTGCATAATCACTATCAAGAATATGACCAAATTTAAAGATTAAAGCTTCCATAATTGCACTTATTTTATTACCAAGTCCTTCTTTCTTAGCAACTTTATGAGCATTAACTACATAAACTTTAATATTATTATCTAAGATATATTTCTTATCTTCACCACTTATCATAGAGATAATCTCATCATCAGTTTTACTACTATTAAGAAGGAACACTCCATTCTTTTTTATTTTATTAATAAATCTAAACTTAGTAAGATAAGCATCTTGTGTACAAACTAACAACTTAGCTTTACCAACATAATAAGTAGATCTAATAGGAGTCTTTGAAAATCTTAAATGACTAAGAGTAACTCCTCCAGACTTTTTAGAATCATATTGGAAATACCCTTGAACATAAGCATCAGTAGCATCTCCCGTTATCTTCATTAAATCTTTACATGCTGAAACCATTCCATCACTACCATAACCATAAACAAGGAATGACGTTTGTCCCCTATGAGGTAAATTAAAATCTTTATCATAAGGAATACTTAAATTAGTAACATCATCATCAATTCCAACAGTAAAGTTATGGTTAATAGTCTCTAAATTATCATATATAGCTTTTATCATAGCAGGATTAGTATCTTTACTAGATAAACCATATCTACCACCTACTACTTTGATATCATTACCTAATGATTTAATAATATTATCTACATCTAAAAATAATGGTTCTCCAGTACTTCCAGCTTCTTTAGTTCTATCTAGTACTGCAATCATCTTAACAGTCTTAGGAATACTCTTTAAGAAATATTCTCTTGAAAAAGGTCTATATAAATGTACTTCAACTACTCCAACTTTCTCTCCATTATCATTTAAGTAATCTACTACCTCTTTAATAGTCTCACAAACACTACCCATGGCAACTATTACTTTAGTAGCATCCCTTTTTCCATAATAATTAAATGGTGCATAGTTTCTTCCTGTTATTTTATTAATTTCCTGCATATAGGAATTAACTATATCAGGTAATTCTAAATAGTATTTATTTCTAACTTCTGTCGCTTGGAAATAAATATCATCATTTTCACTAGTACCTCTAGTTACAGGATTATCTGGATGAAGACTTCTTTTGCGAAAAGCATCAAGAGATTTCTTATCAATTAGTTTTTTTAATTTATCAGTATCAATAACATCTATTTTCTGTAACTCATGACTTGTTCTAAAACCATCAAAAAAGTTCATAAAAGGAACTCTACCTTTAATAGCAGATAGATGAGCAACTCCAGTTAAATCCATTACTTCTTGAACTGATGATGAGGCAAGTATTGCAAAACCTGTACTTCTAGCAGCATAAACATCTTGATGATCACCAAAAATTGATAAAGCATGAGTTGCAAGACTTCTTGCAGCGACATTAATAACACAAGGAAGTAATTGTCCTGCTATTTTATACATATTAGGTATCATTAATAAAAGACCTTGACTAGCAGTATAAGTCGTAGTTAAACATCCTGCTTGAAGTGAACCATGAACCATACCAGCAGCCCCTGCTTCACTTTCCATTTCTACTACTTTAACAGGTTGATTAAAGTAATTAAGCTTCCCCTCACTTGCCCATTTATCAGTAAGTTCTGCCATAGGAGATGCAGGAGTTATTGGATAGATACCTGCAACTTCTGTAAAATTATATGAAACATAACTACAAGCTTCATTTCCATCCATTATTTTTTTCATATATATCATCACTCTTTTCTATCGTTTCTATTTTAATTATATAATAAAATTATTTTTTTATCTATCTATTTAGAAAAAATAATGGTATAATGTGAATGAGAAAGAATATAATTTCAAAAAATATTACATTATGTGGATAAGGAGTAAAATATGAATAAAATAGAATGCACAAAGCCAAATATTTCTGAATATGGATTTATAAGACTTTACAGTGCTACTGTAATCTTGCAAGGTAAAAATCCTATATTTGAAAATCATGAATTAGAAAAAGATTTATTTAAGTATTATGATAAAGAAGAATACAATTTCTTTTTTGAAGATATTGTAAAAAGAGAAGATAAAATATTTAAAGATAGTAGTTATTTAGATTTAAATGCTGGTTTAGGGCAAGGATATGCTTTAGGATTATTATTACCACTACAAGGATCTAAAAATTTAAAATCTATTATTAATCTCTCTAGAGAAAATGCTAGTGAAATACTTTCATCATTTAATACAGAACAGGTTGTAGCAATGGGAAATCTATGTAATGAAATGGATGAAGAAAAGAACAAAAGGAATAATAGTACATTTACTAAAAAATTAAGTTAAAATTTTTGACAAAAATTAATATTTATGATACTATGAATATGTAAAAGAAATTTACATAAAATTAAAAATGAGGAACATTTAGGTTGCAAGTGAATGTCACCTCATATATTCTATGTGTGGCACTCTAATGCAGAGTGTCTATTTTATTTTGAAGGTTAGAACTAAGAAAGAAAGACTCAATAAAATTAAAGGAATAAGCTTTAGTACTTTTATAATAAAAGTCTTTGTCTTCATACCTTTTCCTCCTTTCCTATAGAATAGGAGGCGACACCCACATAAATGTTCCTATAAATATAGTATCATATTAATTTTTATATAACAAGGAAAGATGTAATAAATTAGTTACGAGTTTTCGTAAATAATACCTTTAATTATTACTTACTATTTTACATAACTTTTTTTGATAATTACCTAAACTTTCGTCATCACTAACCATTGAATTGGTACTATTATCTCTAGCATCATTAACTTTTTCATCAAAGTAATAATCAGCTATATTATATGGTGTTGATAATATTTTTTCTGTTTCTTCTTTTTGTTTAAACATAGATATTTTTTCTCTTATATATCTGATTTTATCTTGAGCTATTGCCATTTTATAAGTATCTATAATATATTTATAATATTTTAAATCATAGGCATAATCCTTTAACATTTTAATAGCACTTATAGTAAGTTCTAAATCAGTTATCTCACTCCATTTAGTTTGAACATCATAATTAGATGTACAAGGTTGTTGAACATTACTAATACCAGCATATACAATATCTTTATCACGAGAAAATTCTAAAGCATTCCAAATAGGTGGAATATCTTTATGAAATATATTCTCATTTCTGTCATAGAAATAACTTCCCCATTTTTTACTTTTTTCATCTAAAACTGCTAAATTACCATTTCTAAATCCATTTATATTTTTCCATGGTTTATTAATCATTGGTATTTCAACTAATTCTTTAGTTTTGATATCAATAATATAATGCTTATTATTATGCATTATAACGTATGCTAAAGAGTCTTGAAATGGTGTTGCATATTTAAAAGTATTTTTAGAGAATAAAATATTACCATCTAAATCAGTATATAAATAACTATTTTCATTAGATACTCCTATTTTATGCACTTGATATAAAACTACTCCTTCTTCCATCCCAATTAAACTTAGTTCAATAGGTAAATCAAAACCTATTTTTTTAATTTCTTCCCTCATAATGGATTTTACTACTGTCATAATAACACCCTCCCATAATTTTATTATATAGTAATTATTATTTTAAGACTAGAAAAAAATAAAGTTAATTTAAAATTTTGACAAAAGTTAATATTTATGATACCATGAATATGTCAAAGAAATTTGCATAAAATTAAAAATGAGGAACATTTATTTTGACACTTGAATGTCACCTCATAAATAATATGAACGACACTCTTATGCGGAGTGTCTTATATTTTTATAGCCACAATCAATAAAGTAAGACTTATAACAACCAAAGCGACAGACTTTAAAAGCTTTAATATAAAAGTTTTCATCTTCACTTTTATGTCCTCCTTTCCTATAGAATAGGAGGCGACACCCACATAAATGTTCCTACAAATATAGTATCATATTAATATCTACACAACAAGAAAAATATGTAATAAATTAGTTACGAATTTTCGTAAATATTATATGCTAATAGATTTTATACCTTTCATCTCTATTATTTTTTTATTTACCTTTTGATTAGCAGTTAAACAGTCATAAAAAACTGCATCTTTTTCATTTTCAAAATAATCTCTACTTTCTCTTATATCATCTCTAGACATATTATAAACTGCTTTAGATAGAGCTATTAGTGCTTGTTCAGTATTAGCATTCTCTACTAAATTAGGTATTCTTTCTCCAGATAAAATTAAAATTTCATAATTAGCAGTCAAAATCTCTTCCATTAATAACTCTTTAAATCTTGTATCACTAGCTTCAAGTTTTTGATAATCTTCAAATAATCTAGATAATAATTTATCACGCATTTCTTCATCTAAATATTTAGGATTAGAAACTCTAGTATTTCCTTCTTCTAAAACACCTTTATCTAACATATGAGCTCTTCTAACTTGCAAATTAATATTAAATAATTCTTGCTCATCATCTAAAAATAACTCTTCTACATAATCACCTTTACCCATCTCCCAATTTTCTTCAAAATCTTCAATAGGTGTTCTTTGTTCTTTATACTTTTCTCTTTCATGCTTTAAAATTGTTAAAAGTGGTAAATCATCTTTTGTTACATCATTAAAAATTATTCCTCGTCTTTTTGCAGATTCTACTAATAATTCCAAATCTTGTTCTGTTAAATTATAATATTTAGTAGAAAATCCACAACATACACATTTTAAATTATTATCTACTAATACAAGTTGATGTTCACAAAACCTTTTATATCCACTATCGTCTCTTATATCAAAAGTTATTTTTTCAAATAGTATATCACGTATTCTTCTTTCCTTCTCATCTATTAAATCATTTATATCGACATATTCTTTTAAGTCAGAAAAGGCATTATAAAGTTTATATATTATGTTTTGAATTTCATAAGGATTTTTTCCTTTGCTATTTTTATCTAACTCTAATAATTCTACTAAATATAATTTATCACGTAAACTTAGTTTTGAATCATGAACTTCTTTATCTAATAACTCTACTTTTTCTTTTTTTAAATTCTCTATATCTTTTTTTAATTTAAAATATTCTTTTCTTAATCCTTCAAACGTATCTTTATAATAATCAGAATCGTTTATTACAAAGTCATCTAATGTTTTCATAAATCTTAAACCTCCCTATGTCCTTATTATATAATAATTATTATCTTAAGACTAGAAAAAGCAATAAGTTAATTTAAATTTTTGACAAAAATTAATATTTATGATACTATGAATATGTAAAAGAAATTTACATAAAATAAAATGAGGAACATTTATTTTTGCACGTGAATGTCCCTCCAATGTTTTAATTGGTTAAAGCACTCTCAATGCTATTGATGAGTGTCTATTTTATTTTGAAGGTTAGAACTAAGAAAGCAAGACTAAATAAAATAACAGGTATGAGTTTTAACACTTTTATGATAAAAGTCTTTGTCTTCATGCCTTTTCCTCCTTTCCTATAGAATAGGAGGCGACACCCACATAAATGTTCCTACAAATATAGTATCACATTAATTTCTTCATAACAAGAAAAAGATGTAATAAATTAGTTACGAGTTTTCGTAAATATTAACCTAATACTAAATTACTTATATAATCTACACCAAAACTACTTAAAATAGGGTATCTTGGTATTTTATAAGGGTCTATACCCTTTTTTATTTTAGTAGAACCTCCAATAAAAGCCATTTCAAACCCTGCTTCTTTTACTAGATTAATAGAATAATTACTATACTCATAAAAAGGGAAACAAAAAGCTTTAGTATTATTTAGTGCTTCTCTACTAAGTTTTAAATCATTTAAGATCTCACTTTCAGGTAAACAATTAATCCCACCACCTTGACCAGTAGGACAAATACCTGTTGTATGCATATTATGAGTGTGACTTGCTATTTCCAAATAAGAAGATTCAAATTTACTAACAGGGTACCAGGAACTAACTAAAAATAAAGTTGCATTTAACTGATATTTTTCTAGGAAAGGTATAAAAGACTCAGCCCTTGCTCCATCATCTATTGTAATTAAAATAGACTTCTTAGGAAGATTAATCTCACCTTTTATAAAGCTTAACACTTCGCTTGTATTTAAGGTAAATACATCATTATCAGATAAAAACTTGAAGTGAGAATCTATCTGTTCTTCACTATGACATATAATATCGTTACAACTATTATCACCATCTAAATAGATAAAATGATAAAGTATAGCAGGAATAGACTCAGCTATCTCTTCACTACTATCAACTTCTACTGTATTACTTACATCTTCCTTTTTCACATAAACTAATCTTGATAATAAAGAAATACCATAATAATCATCTAAATTAACAATAACTTTAGAAGTTATAGGAATATTTAAAGAAAACAATTCATTAAAACTATCATCATAATAAACAACACTTTCTTTAGTAGTAACTTCTATAGGAAACTCTATATAATTAAGATATCTTTTATTAATAATATCAGTAGTAGGTTCTACATCTTTATAAGACACATAATAATCACTATCTAATAATTTAAAATATTTATTATCTAAACTAATGTTATCTATAGATTCAAGTTCTAGTATATTATCTTTATTTATACTACCAACATCTTTATACTTACCATTATCATTTATATAAATTTTAGTATCTTTAGTAGTCTTAACAGCACTTCCATAATTAGATTTTATTTTAATTAAAACATTTTCATCTTTAATCAAAGAGTTTCTAGTATTGGAAACATTTAAAGATACTTCTTCTCTTTCCTTCATATCGTTATAAATAAAGACACCACAACCTAAAGATATTACACTAATAAAAATTGTTACTATAAGTAAGACTCTTAATGGTTTTATTTTCACTCTTAACACCTCAGTATTATTATTTACTAAAATTATACGTAATATTTAAGAGATAAACAATTATTTTTTTACATATATTTAATTAAAGGTGATACTATGGACTTATACATTACTTCATTAATGACTAATCTAGGCTATTTAGGCATGTTTATTGGAATGGTATTAGAAGCAGTTATAATTATTATTCCAAGTGAACTTATACTTGCAACAGCAGGTATCCTTGCAGGTAGAGGCTTCTTTTCTTTTCCTATGGCATTACTAATAGGGGTACTTGGTAGTGTATTCTGTGCCATTATTATTTATGCTTTTGGATATTTTGGAGGAAGACCTTTTATAAAGACTTATGGTAAGTTTTTCTTTATGAAAGAAGAAGACATAGATAAATGTGATGAATGGTTTAACAAATATGGCCTAATCTCAGCTTTTATAGGAAGAAACTTTCCTATTATTAGAACTCTTATCTCCTTACCTATGGGAATTAGTAAAGTTCCCTTTCTTAAATTTGTCATATATACAACATTAGGTAGCATTCCTTGGACCTTTGCTTTCGTCTATGTTGGTTATGCTTTAGGTAATAACTGGATTATCTTAGATAATTTTGTCAAGAAATTAAAAGTGCCTATCTATATATTATTAGTAGCATTGTTAATAACTTATATTTATAAGAAACTAAAAGAAAAGAAACATTCAAAATAGCGATATTATCTTTAATCCAAATCATTTTTACTGTTTTCATATTACTTCTGCAACTACTTCTTTTATTCCATTTACATTAAAATATGGTATTAAATCATTTCTTGAAAACTCATATAATTCTTCTTTATTATACTCCTTTATATTAATTAACTTTCTATCCTTTGTATAATAAAACCAATCTTTATCAATTAAAATATAAACAATCCAATGTGAAAAAATATATTTATTACTTTTAAACATATTAGGAAGAAAATAGTTTTCTCCATTATTTAGTTGTTTTTCTTCTATTTCATAACTTTCTATATTATTAACTTTGTCATTTAAACTACTTCTTTTTTTGTTAATATATATCATCTTATATTTTTGTTTTTTCTTATCTTTACTATAATCTTTTTCTTTTATTACTTTTTTATTAAGGGCATCTATAATAAAATTTTCTGATATACTTTTCTTTTCATCTAATATTTTATAGACATTATCATAATCAATAGATGGATTACTAGATAAAACTTCTAAATTATTATTAAAATAACGATTTTGTAGATTAAACATTTCTAATAAGTGTGTTACTTTATCGCCATTTCTCTTACCAACAAAGAAGTTCTTTTTAAATATAATACTAAAACAACAACCATGGAATGAATTTGTAAATATATAATTTGCATATTTTATATAGCCTAACCATTCTTCTAATCCTATATCATATAAGTATTTATGTTTTACTTTACTATTTTTAGGTACTCTTCCATATTTTAATGGTCTATCTGTTACTTCTATAATAGTCAGATTATTATTTTCTGCAAACTTAATAGCTTCTTCTATTGTATCAGTTGCTTTCTCAACTACATAATATAAAAATAAATATTCTTTTTCTTTAGGCTTTTTTATATACTTATTCCAAAAGTCCTCATTATGTAATAAAACAGGATCTAGTACTACATTTGCTTTCTTATTAGAATTTTCTTCAATATATCTTTTTAAGCTTTCTTCTCTTACTGATATACAATCAATATCATTAATATATTTAAAGAACTCTTTCTGTTCTTCTTCGGTCTTGGCAAAATTAACCCCTCTACTTGCAGAATAAGATATTTTTAATTTATTTTCCATACAACTACTACCTAGAAAGAATCCTCTGTCAAATCCTTCATGAGGTTCATTTTTCCATATTACATCTGTAACACAAATATAGCAGTCAAAATCTAAAGACTCTACTTCTAAAGAAGCAGAGTTATAACATTTTTCTGTTTTAAGATAATTATTATTGATAAAGTCTTGAAATTTATTATATCTTATCTCTCGTTCCTTATATATTTTTTTAAAGTCATTTTTCTTTTGTTCATAATCTTTTATCTTATTTACTTTTAAAGGATTATCTTTTTTTAACTTCTTTAAACAGTTTTTATAATAAGTATAAGGATGTTCCATATCAAAGCCATTAAAATAAATGGGTTGATAATTAATTACTGTAGATTTATATCCTTTCTTTAATAAGAATTGTTGAAATGCAAAAGTATGGAGAGGACATTCAAAGTTTAGAAACTTTGAATACATATTGATGGAAATAATGCCAATTTTCATAGGTTTGTTTCTCCGTTCTTTAGTTATTTCAAAATAAATGGATTAGATGCACTTCCACTACCAGATTTAATCATAACATTATTATTTAACATGACTGTTGGTCTTACTTTTTTATATCCTGATGCTGTATTTTCATCTAAGTAACCACTGCTTCTAACATAATAAGACTCATAATTATTAAGAGAATTTCCTGTTACTAACCACCAATCTATATTACTTAATTTTAAATAATTATAATTTTGGCAACTCTTATCAGTAGTAGCTCTACAATTAGTATCTAATGATGCATTCATATAATCACTAGCAGTTAAAAGTCCTATCATTTGATTTTCTAAAGTATCAGAGCACTCTAAACTATTATTATTAGTTGTATCTGTTGGAGTTCTTTTACCTATACATAAATTAAATGGTGTTAATTTTGATTTATCATTGTTACTTAATAAACTATAATCTAATTTATTATTATAAAGATCATCTAAATATTCACTCATTCTACTAATTCTATAATCATTAAAACCACTATTAAATCTTCTATCCTGATTATATCTATCATCATAATAAGTTGATAGAGTTGAATCCATTTCATTTAGTATTAATAGAATTTTATTATCAGATGTTACTTTAACTATTCTAAACATTGCATTATCTAGCTGTACGTAATTATTAACATCATCACCACGGTATACTTTTTCTCCATTCATATCATATAAACCGTTACCTGATGTTACTATTCCTTGTTCTAATACAGCTTTATATAATTCTTTAGTAGTATAGTTATCTCCACAGTCTAAATATGGTGTATAAATTATATTATCTCCTACTTTAGTAACTTCTACTCTACCACTACAACTTTCACCTTCTCTTAATTCGCTTAAAGGTTTCATAAGCTCTGCATCTGCTAGAGTGCTAGCTCTAACTGTAATAGTCTCTCCTTCTTCTTGTGGTAATAGTCCACTTTGTACTTCATAATATTCTATTGCTGCATTTTTTAAATCTTCTTCTATTTCTTCATAAGTTTTATTTCCACTTTTAAAGAAAGACATTATTAAAATGATAATTAAAAATAATACTAAAATACCTACCACTATTAGCATCATTCTCATCAATTTCTTTTTCATATCTTTATTATCTTTAACTGGTTTAGTAGGAATTGGATTGGGATTATTAGTTATTATTTCTTTACCTTTATTTTCTGAAACTTTTTTTTCTTCGTTTTTATTTTCGTTCATAGTAAAACCTCACTATCTATTTCTTGAATTAAATAAATTGTAGCATTATTTTAAGAATATTTCAATGCGTCATATCAGTTTCTAAAAATTGTAATGTCTCATAGCCCATTTTATTTATAACTTTATTCTTTTCTTTTAAATGTTTTATCTGATTTTTTAAACATAAAATAATGGCTTTATTAATATTTTGATAAGCGATAAGTCTTTCTTCTTCAATGCCAGGATAATCTTTTCCTTTTTCTATTTTATCTGCTAAATAGACTATCTTTGCAAGTAAATCCATATTAGGATAACCTGTAGTATGATATCTAATTGCTAAGACCATATCTTCTGTAAAGTTATATTTTTCTTTAACTAGGATAGATGCGGTAAAACCATGAATCATATTTTTATTTTCAGCATTTAATAACTCTTTTGGTAAATTATACTTCTTTATAAAATCTTCATTTTCCTTATCTGTAAACTCTTTACACATATCATGAGTTAAGCTAGAGAGCATACATTTCTCTATATCTGCTTTATAGTGTTCTGCTAGTCTTTTAGCTTCTTCCATTACTCTTATTGAATGATTATATCTATAATCAGATAAATTACTTCTTACATCTTTTTTTATTTCTTCTATATTCCACATACTATCACTTCAATAATATTATGCCATATTTATCTCTTTAGGTAAAGTTACTATTACTCTTGTTCCTTCTCCTTTTACTGAATTATACACAATCGTACCTTTATGTTGTTCTATTATCTCTTTAGAAAGACTTACCCCTAGTCCACTACCTTTCTTTTTAGTTGTAAAAAACATTTCACTAACACTATTTAGAGTATCTTTATCCATACCTACTCCATTATCTTCAATTATTATTTTCATAAAATTATTATCACTTTCTAAACTTATTTTAATTTTTTTATCTTCTTTACTATCATCTTTCGCTTCAATAGCATTTTTTAAAAGATTAATAAAGACTTGCTTTAATCTATTATAGTCTGCTTCTATATAAATATCTTCATCTGGTAAATTGAACTCTGATTTTATACCATTTTTCTTAAATAAATCTTTTAAATAGTCTTCTAAATCTTCTAGTAACATAACTAAATCCATCTCTTCTTTTTCTATCTTTATCTTAGTATAATCCAAGAAGTCATCCATAAGAATTAAAGTTCTTGTTATTTCATCTTTAATAATAGGAATATATTTCCTTACTTTTTTCTTATCATTAACATCTATCATATCTAAGTAACCTTTACATACAGCGATAGGATTCTTTATTTCATGAGTTACTTTAAATAAAGAACGTCTTAACTCTTTTTCTTTTTCAATATTTTGTAAATCATTATGTAACTCTACTATTTTTTCTCCTTTAGCGAATATAGATATGATTATATTAGTTACAAAATAAAGAGTTATTATAATAGTAAAAATATAAAATAAATTAGATGTATAAGTCTTTTCTGGACTAATAAACCAGAATACGGCAAGAGATAGCATAAAACTTTTAATGATAATAAAATAGTTAACAACACTAATAGGCTTTAGTTTTCTTCTTACTAGTAGAGAATATACTATTAAATAACTACTATATTCTAAGGCTAGGAATAAAGGATTAATGCCTAAGAATAGAGTCTCATAAATAATTAATATTAATGATATAAAGACTGCTAAAGACATTTTTCTCTTGTAATAACAGATAAGTAATGGAATATCAAAGAGAATAATAGGATAATCATTGTAACAACAAGTTCCAAATCTTAAGACAAAATATAGTGATGAAATGATTGCTATTTCAAATCCTAAGTCCTTTTCTTCTATAGATAGATTCTTTTTATAGATTGTATATAATAGGTACAATGCTAATGGACAAAGTAGTAAAATAATACTTTCAATTATAACTTCAATATACGACATATTTCTCCCTCTTTCTAAAATAAGTATATGTCATAGTTTTGTAGAAATTTGTCGAAAAATGGAAAGAAAAAGAAAAAATAGAGCTTAGCCCTATTTTAGTTCATCAATATATTTTTTTAATTGTTTAGATTCAGGTCCTAAGATAATCTTTAATTGATTATTAATCTCAACTATACCTTTAGCACCTAATTTCTGGATTGATTCTTTATCAACTTTAGAAGTATCTTTTAATGTTACAATAAACCTAGATAGTTTAGATTCTGTACTGATAATATTATCTTTTCCACCAAGATACTCTACTAGTTTATTTAAATCAATATTAGCATCTTTCTTATTAGCTTTTAGTACTGCTAGTAATATTATTAATATTACGGCAATAATTATAATATACTGAATATCTAATAAATTCATCTTTATCACCTATTAACAATTATACTCTATTAGTAAAAAAAATAAAAGTGGAAATTATCAAGAATAGTATCATAAACTAATAATAGAAGTTATAGGTTATTAACTACACAAAAATTTATTAGTCTCATAACCTATATTAGATAATAGATAAGAGGTGGTGTAAACAGTGAAAGAAAAGAAAGATACTTGTTGTTTAGGTAAATTATTAAAGGTTATTGATATATTACAAAGAAATGCCGGAGGTAGTGATTGTTTTGATGAGTCTTGTACTAGACCTTATTTAGGAAGTAGTCCTAATATTATTTGTTTTAATACAAGACCAGTTACTTTCTATACTAGATTTGGTAATATCTTCAGTACTACTTATACAATAGATGGTAATACTAATACTTCATCTGTTTTTAGAGTGGAGTCTGTTGATGATTGCTGTGTTAAATGTCGTGTATTAAGACCTAATCCTGATACTAGTGATTCTAATAGAACATACCTATCTACAAATGATTTTATAACTATTAATTTAGATTGTATCTGTGTTGTTAGTTGTTTGGATGATATTATTATTGATAATTTATAAAAGGAGGATAATTTATGTGTGATGATAAAAGTTGCTTAACTTCCATCTTAGAGACTATTCTTTGCTTACAAAATTCTAAAGATGATTCTTGCGAAGTCCTAGGATGTGATAAGCCTTATTTAGGTCCTACTCCTAGTTTAGTGTGCTATAACACAAGACCAATAAATTTATATAACTGTACTACAGGATGTCGTTGGAGTTTTCCTTATACTCTTGAATCAGTTAATGGAACTTCTTCTATCTTTAGACTAGAAAATTTAGAGGGTAATTGTTGTACTTGTAGAGTGTTAGCACAAAATCCTGATGCTAGTAGTAGTGAGCCTTATGTTTTAACTAGTACATTCTTTACTATTAATTTAGATTGTGTTTCTGCTATTAAATGTTTACCTGATGTCTTAGTTAGTGGTGTATAAAAAATAAAGTCCATCTTTAGTCCGATGGGCTTTTTATTTCTAATTTAGTAATTGTTGATATGGGAATTACTTCATTATCTAATGTTATGATAGAATCGTTTTTCTTTAAGGCAAGATAGGTATTAACTGTTTTATTAGAGAAAGTAATTTCTACAGGGATATTAAAAGCATAACCTTTAGTTCTAAAAATTTTATTTATTTTTTCTTCTATTGATAAGTTATTATCAATATTTTTTTTAACTTCAGTAGATTTTATTTTATTATTTCCTTTATCATAGAAATATTTTTGATTAGTATCTCTTATATTATTACTCACTTTAAAAATGGGTGGTAATTGTTTCATAGTTTTCCCTCCTATTACATTTTATGTATTTTATATAATAAAATGTACTTTTTTTTGATATAATAGTAATGACTTGATATGAAAGGACGTGGTGTTTTGAAGAGAAGACAGAAAATTGATTTAACTATTGTTATACCTATTGTTTTGTTTTTTATTATAAGTATTACTACTATATATAGTGCGATGACTTATCTTTCTCCTGATAATGGGAATTTAGCTTTAAAACAGGCGATATGGTATTTAGTAGGAGTTGTTATAATTGTAATTCTTTTTAAGCTTAAAAATGATTATTTGTATAGGAATGCTTGGCTTTTATATATTATAGGAAATATCTTATTAGTATCACTACTACTCTTTGCTCCTGAGATTAATAATAGTAAGTGTTGGTTTGTTATTCCTTATATAGGTAGTTTTCAACCTAGTGAGTTTATGAAGATTTTTATTATGTTAGTACTTGCTGTTATGATTTCTAATTTTAGAGAGACTACAGATCATCCTAGTATTAAAGAAGAGTTTATATTTATTTTAAAGACTTTAATAGTTGTTTTAATTCCTAGTGTTTTAACATTTTTAGAGCCTGATACTGGTGCGGTTATGATTTACTTTATAATTTATTTCTGTATGATGTTTACATCGGGAATTAGGCTTAGATGGTTTGTTATTTTAGGAGTTATTATTGCTGTTATGCTTAGTTTAGTGTTAGGATGTTATTTCTTAAATGAAGACTTATTTGTAAATATCTTTGGTACTGATTTGTATTATAGATTTGATAGGATTTTAGATTGGCAAAATGGTAGTGGATTACAGTTAGAGAATGCTTTAGCAGCGATTGGTTCTGCAGGAGTATTTGGACATGGATTTAATCAGACTCCAATATATTTCCCAGAGTCTGGAACTGACTTTATCTTTGCTGTTTATGCTTCTAACTTTGGACTTTTAGGAGCGATAGTTTTAATTGCAATTATTATTTTCTTTGATACAAGATTAATTAATATGGCTACTAAAAGAATAGCATCACGTGATAAATTTGTTTTAGCAGGTATTATTGGTATGCTTGTATTCCAACAGGTACAAAATATTGGTATGACTTTAGGACTCTTACCTATTACAGGAATTACTTTACCTTTTATTAGTTATGGTGGTAGTAGTTTATTATCTTACTTAATCTTAGTTGGTATTATTTTAAATATAAGTAATGAGAAAGAAAGAGAATATAATGTTTAAAAAAATCAGGTGATTATAAACCTGACTTTTTTATTATCTTACTATATATTTTTATCATATAACTTTATCCAGCCAAGTTTTAACCATAAATTAATTTCTTCATAACTTTGTACCTTAATACTTGGCATTCTTAATATTACTATTTGAATATTTTTATTATAAACTAAATTTTGCATTAAAGCGAAAGTTAATTCAGCAAAAGTTTCTGCACCTATATAACCTTCTATTTCATCTTTAGTTTCATTCATAACAAATAATATATCTGTCTCTGTTATATTTTCAAAAAAATCTTTATGTATTTTAGGATATAGTTCCATAAATTTTTCTTTTTCTATTGGTCTAGGATAGTCTAATATATTATAGCCTTTATTTGCAAAATATTTTATCCAATAGTTTGTATTATCTTGAAGTTTAGCACTTCCAGAAATAACTACTTTTTTCATTTGTTTTTACCATTACGAAGTACTTCTTCATACACTTCTTTTAACTGTTTACCTACTGTTTTAATATCACAAGCTTCTGCTATCTTTCTTGCACCTTTACTTACACTTTTTAATTCTCCATTTAAGAACATTTTTATTTTCTTTTCAAATTCATTGACATCTTTTGCTTTATAAACATTAACTCCATCTGTTAGATAATTAAATATTGGGATATCTCTTATTATAGTATTAGTTTCCATTGCACAGGCTTCAATGATTGGTATACCTTCAGTCTCTTCAAACGTTGGGAATAAATATAGGTCACATCCTCCTAAAGCTTCTCTTATCATTTCTTGTGGTACATGACCTGGGAACTTAATGTTGGGTAAGTCTTTTGATTCTTTTAAAGCTTTTTTAACATCACTAGTCGCTGCGGCGATTGGACTTGAACCGAACCAAATAAATTTATATTCAGGTAAACGTTTGGCAAGTTCTACAAAGTCAACTATTCCTTTTCTTCTACTATAGATACCAATACCTACTATTACTTTATCATCTTTCTTATAATCATATCTTTTACGAAAACTTTCTTTATATGATTTATCAGGCTTAAAGAAATCTAATTCTAGTCCATTAGATATAGCGACTATTTTCTTATTTTCTAATCCTTTGTAATGTTCTAAGATATTTTTAGAATATTCTGTAGGTGTTACAATAATATCTCCATAGCGATAACATTTTATTAACCACTGCTTAAATAATTTACTTGTTAAATGTCCAAAGATAAAACCATCACGATAATCTTCTTCTGTTGAATGAGCATGGTATACGATTTTTATCCCTTTCTTCTTTAATTTTCTTGCAAGAAAATAGGACTTAAAAAAATAAGTATTGATATGAGCGATATCATAAGTATCATTTATATCAGTAGTATAAGTAATATTTTCTAATTCTAAAGCTTTCATTTGATGCTGAATAGCTTTACCTAAACCACTTACTCCTATTACTTTTAATCCTTCTGCATATAATAAAACTTTCATTTACTTCACTCCTTGCTACAATAATAACATATATTTTTTTACAAATAAATATTGACAAGCGTTTTTTTACTGTGATATAATCGATTTGTTCTTAAGCAATGGGGAATTAGCTCAGCTGGGAGAGCGTCACGTTTGCACCGTGAAGGTCAGGGGTTCGATCCCCCTATTCTCCACCATTTAGAATTTATCCTCTGTTTATCAGAGGTTTTATTATACATAAAAATTAAGTTAGGCTTGTTCTAGCTTTTTTTGTCATAAATGTAAGTTATTTCATACTTTATATTAGGTGGTGATGATAATGGAACATTTTTGTCATAATGGCTGTTTTATTTTAGGACCTACTGGTCCAACTGGTCCTATGGGAATATCTGGGGTAACAGGTCCTACAGGTGCGACTGGTGCAAGTGGGGTTACTGGACCAACGGGTGCGACTGGAGCGATGGGAATTACTGGTCCTACAGGTCCTACGGGAGCGACGGGAATTACAGGTTCTACAGGTGTTACTGGTCCTACTGGAGAAACAGGACCTACGGGACCTACTGGACCTGGTCTAAATAATAATTATGCCTTTGTTGTAAATCAAGCAACGGATATTAGTTCTGGTAATGTAATTCCACTAGCTTTACAATTTAGTGGAGGAACACCTAATATTACTGTAAGTAATGCTACTATTACTTTACCAAGTCCTGGTACTTATTATGTTTCTTTTAGTTTAACAGGAAGATTTGGTGTTAATCAAAATGGATCTATAATTCCTATTATTAATGGAATACCTCAAGATCGTTTAGCACCTACTAATAATACTAATAGCGTTAATAGTGATATTACAATACAAGATGGAACATTAATTCAAGCGTCTACTAATAGTACTGTTCAATTTTTATATACCGGTAGTACTGCTGTTTCTAGAGCAAACTTTTTTGTTTCAGTTTTTAAAGTATCAAATCTCTAAAATATATACTTATTATTACATAGTAATTCTTGTTTTTATAATTAGTTTATGTTTAAATAATTTTAGGAAGAAGGAAATACTATGGCAATAGATTCTCATATGCATATTAATAGTATAGTTTCTAAAAATATAGAAAAAGAAATACTTGATATAAATAATAACTCTAATCTAAAAAATGTTATTAATGTTTCTCTAAATAGTGAGACTGCAAAAGAGTCCATAATTATTTCTAACTCTAATGCAAAATTCTACTCTGCTATTGGTATTCATCCTTTATATGTAGAAAATCAAAGTATTGACGATTTATATGACATTGCTCTTAATGAGAAAGTTGTAGCGATTGGAGAGATTGGTTTAGATACTACTAAAGATAATATAGAGTTACAGAAAAAATATTTAATAGAACAAATAACTATTGCTAACTCTCTTAATCTTCCAGTTATAATTCATGCTAATAATAGTAATAAATTAGTAATAGAAATATTTGAAAGATATATTAAGCCTAAAGAAGGATGTGTTTTTCACTGTTTTCAACCTGATATAGATGATTTAAATTATTTGATTAGAAACAATTACTATATCTCTTTTGCAGGAAGGATTACTTATAAGAATGCTAAAAAACCTGTTGAAGTAGCTAAAAGTGTTCCTAATGATTTATTTTTGGTAGAAACTGATAGTCCTTATATTAGTCCAGAACCTGTTAGAAATTTAGTTAATCAATCTAGTAATATTAAATATATTATAGAAAAGTTGGCTTTAATAAAAGATATGGGTTACTTAGAGATAGAAGAAATTACTACAGAAAATACCAAAAGATTATTTAAAAAAATTAATTAGTATCTTAGTGGCAATATGAAATGTTAGGGGGTAAAGAATATGGATTATTTAAGAATAATACATTATATTGAGGATGAATCTATTAAACTTGATAGTGATTTTTATTATCATGCCTTTGATTATAATCAAGATGAATTTATTAGTATGATAACAGAAGGAATAAAAGCTCCTATATTATTAGGAAAACTAGGTGATGGAAATAATGGAAAGTTTTATGTTTCTTTAGCAAGAAATGTAAATTGCTCAAACTCTATATATAATAAATTAAGTGGTAAGCCCATGTTTATGATAAATAATAAAATATTAACAGTAAAAGCAAGAAATTCTAAGATATATGGTATGTATCCTATGTTTCTTATGCAATCTCCATTGCCGTTTAGAGATTGTGAATATGATGATGAATATCAAAAATTTTTAAAGGTTTCCGCAAAAGACATTTTAGCAATACAATATAATATATTTAGTAATTTTCAGAAATATAATGATAAAAATTATGATTATATAAAATACCAGTTATTAACTTTAAAACAAATGATAGAAGATTTAGAGTCGCAAAAAATATATTTGCCTATCATAGATGCTTCTACTTCTACTAAAATTAATACTGGAAAAGTTTTATCTTTAAAATTATAAGACCTAGAACTTGATTTCTAGGCCTTTTTACTTTGTTTCTTTTTTCTTATTACAAACCAATAATACATTGCAACTACAAATATTATTACTAGTATTATTAAAATTATATTAGAGAAGTTATCTAAGTAACCAACTATTGTTTCCCATTTATCCCCTACTATACTACCTACTATTATTAAAACTGTATTCCAGATTAGAGAACCTGTTATAGTATAAAGTAAAAACTTTTGCATAGGCATCTCACTCATACCTGCAGGAATAGAGATTAAACTTCTAACTATAGGTATAAATCTACAGAAGAAAACTGTTTTATTTCCTTTAGTATCAAACCATTTATCGGCTTTTTCTATATCACTGGCTTTAAGTCTTAATACTTTACCTATTTTACCATTTACTATTCTTTTTAATCTTTCTTTATTAAAGATTTTACCAATATAATAAAGTACTATCGCTCCAAGTAGAGAACCAAGTGTCGCTGCTAGTATCATTATAGGTATATTAAGTGATGTATAAGTAGTCATGAAACCACCAAATACTAATATTACTTCTGATGGTATTGGTGGAAAAATATTTTCTATAGCGATTAAAAGGAATACTCCTAAGTAACCAACTTGTTCCATTATATTAATTATAATTTGTTCCATATGTTTCTCCTTCTACTTTCTTTGTCTTTTTAATTATAACATCTATAGTAGTAATATGTCACTATAATTTATCTTTATATTTCCTTAATAAGTATTCTTCTTCTAAAAAATATTTATCATTAATCTTAATTAGGTGATGATAGTCTCTTTTAAAGTCTTTAGTTCTCTTTACTATCTTGCTCTTTTTAAACTTATATTTATGTAAGTATCTTTCTAGAATAAACTTTTCTAAATAATAATTTATATTTCTTTTTTCTGTTAGTAGTTTTATTACTAAGAGAACGATGATTAGTAGGATATTTATAGTAGGATTATAGAAAAAGAAGATTGTAATAAGACAGAGGACGATGAACGAGATAAAATATATTATTTTAAAACTAAGATTATAGGATGTTAAATAACAAATCAGTAGTTGCATGATTCTACCTCCATCTAAGGGATAGATTGGTAAAAGATTAAATAACAATATACTATAATTAATAGTTCTTATTATTTCTTGATAGTTATAGAAGTATGGTATATTCATTAAAACTAGATAACATCCTAACTGCATAATTGGTCCCATTAGAAGAACTATTAACTCTTCTTTTATGGGACAGTTTACTTCATGATTAAACTTAGATACTCCTCCATAGGGATAGAAAACTATTTTATCTACTTCCCAGTTAAAGAAATAGGCTGTAAAGAAATGACCACACTCATGGATTAAAAGAAGGATAGTAGTAATTGCTATTAGATTAAAATATCCTGAAAGAAGAGATAAAACTATTAAAAAGTAACAACTTGGATGAATAGAAATCTTACTTAATATATTCTTTATAGTCGACAAAACTACCCTCTTTTTGGAATGCTAGATATAAATTAGTATCTATAGTCTCTCCTATTAAAGAACCTTTTTCTACATAATCATACATGTTTACACTTGATGTTACATTACCATAGAAAACATCTACTCCATTCATCTGCTGTATAATGACTGTTTTACCATATTTATCTTTATCTCCTATAAAAACTACGATACCACTATCTAAAGATTTCACTAAATAATTAGAGTCAACTGTTAATTTAACACCATCTTCATACATACTTTTATCAGTATAAACTAAGTCTTCATTAAAAACTTCTTTTGTCTCATTAGACTCTTCCTTTGTACCTAAGAAATATTTATCATAAAGTGTTTTAAAGTCAGTAAATGGTAGTGATGTGTTATAAACATATTTATTAAAATTACTTTTAAATTTTAGATTAGTTTTAAATCCTATTAAAAGAATAAGAGTTACTATTATAGTTAATAATACTTTTGTAATAAAGACTCTTATATGCTTTTTTAAATTGTTATTATGTTGTGGTTCTTTCTTCTTATAAAATTTAGATTCTACCATTTATATCACCACTTAATTATATGTATTAAGTATAAGAAAAAGACATCAGTTTAAATGTCTTTTATGTGGCATATATTTACAAATTAAATATAGTATTTCTCCATAGATAATATTTAGTATTAAACTATTGTATATTAAATAAAGAGTACTTTCTATAGAAACAGGTACTACATTAAAGATAAATAGACTAAGAGAGAAAATAGTTTGATAAATTACTATTACTAATATAGTTAAAAATAAGTTAGTTAAAAGATTAAGTTCCATTTTCTTATAGATAAAACTTACTATTAGTCCTATTAATAAAAAGAAAATAGCATGGGTAAATAAAAGATTTGTATAGAATAAATCATAAAGGAATCCTGTTATTCCTACCAGAATATAATAATCTTTATCTTTTTTCTTAAAGAATGGATAGATTATAACAAGACTAATTAAAGTAAAGTATGGAGTAAATAAAGATAAATCTCCCATCATATAGGGAAGAAAATTACTTAG
>CALVUY010000007.1 GCA_944363705.1 uncultured Bacilli bacterium
TTTATCTCTACAATTCTTACTTTTTTATTCAGATTAATTACAAAAACTGACAAAAAAGTTTACAAAGGAAAAAATACAAGGTAATAATTCCTTGACAAAGACAATCACTACCTATTATAATAATGTAGATTTCAAGTCTGGAGGTGTTATAATGAAAAGAACATATCAACCAAACCAAAGAAGAAGAGCAAAGAAGCATGGATTCTTCGCACGTAAAGCAAGTGCTGGTAATATTTTAAATAGTCGTCGTAAGAAGGGACGCAAAGAATTAGTAAAATAAAATTCACTGTTTTTGCAGTGTTTTTTTAACTTTAGGACGTGATTAAATGAACAAGAAGTACATAGTAAAAGAAAGTAGAGTCTTTGATGAAGTAATAGAAACAGGTAAAAAGGTTAAAAACTATAACTTCGTTATCTTTTATAAAGAAAAGAAAGATTCTCCTACTAAATACGGAATAACCGTTCCAAAGAAAGTAGGGAAGGCTCACATTAGAAATATGTTAAAAAGAAAAGTTAGAGCAATTATAAGAAACTATAACAAAAACTATGAAAAAAACTATAATTGTATTATAATAATAAGAAATAGCTGTCTAAATCTCTCTTATCAAGAACTATCTAGCAGCTTACAATATTTATTAGATAAAATTAAGTAAGGAGCATTATATGAAGAAAAGAAAAATAAAATCAAAAATTATCATTGTAGTAATGTTGTTATTCCTAGCAACAGGATGTACAACAACTTTAGTAAATAAAGATAACGAAGCAGTTCAAAATCCTGAAACAGGTCAATCATTAACAGAAAATATTCTATGTCAACCAGAAAATAAACAAACTAGAAAGTTATATGAAGAAAATGGTGTTAAATTAAAAGACTTACCAAAATGTTCAGAATTCACACCAGGTTCAACTGAATATGATGGTCTATGGACAGGAATATTTGTTAAACCACTAGCATTTATAATCTTAACATTAGGTAAGTATATAGGAAGTTTTGCACTTAGTATAATAATCATTACTATCATAATAAGATTAATACTATTCCCATTTACAAGAAAAATGGCTGTTCAAAGTGAAATGATGAAAAAAGCTTCCCCAGAACTAGCTAGAATACAAAAGAAATATGAAGGTAAAACAGATCAAGATTCTATGTTAAGACAAAATCAAGAGATGATGATGGTCTATAAAAAATATAATTTTAATCCCCTAACAAGTTGTTTAATTTCCTTTATTCAGCTACCTCTATTACTAGCATTCTTAGAAGCAATAAATAGGGTACCAGCAATATTTGAAGAAAACTTTTTAGGAATACAGTTAGGAACAACCCCACTAGTAGGATTTGGAACAGAAACATTCTATATGTATATAATCCTTCTAATTATAATTGGTGGTTCAACAGTCTTTATGTTTAAAACAACAAGTAACCAAGCAAGTGATCCATCTATGAAGATGATGCCTATTATGATGAGTGCAATCATTATCATAACAGCATTCTTTATGCCATCCGCTTTAGGAATATATTGGTCAGTAGGTAATATCTTCGCTATAGTTCAAAATATTGTAGTACAAAGGGGGATGGAAAAACATGGTAAATAAACATAATTACACTGGAAAAACATATGAAGAAGCAGTTAATAAAGCCAAAATTGATTTGCAGGAATTAGAAGAAAACTTAATAATAAATACCAAAGAAGAGAAGAAAACACTTCTTTCTAAAAAAGTAGAGATAGAAGTAATAGAAAAAAGAGAAGTAAAAGACTATCTAAAGAAATTAATAAAAAGCTTATTAAAAGACATGGGCTTTGATGTAGAAATAGAAATAACAGTTAATAATGATACCCCAACATATCGTCTATATTCTACTAATGATGCCTTACTAATAGGAAAAGATGGTAAGAACTTAAAAGCTTTAACAACAGTAGTAAATGCTATTTTAACTAAAGAAATAAATACTAACTATCGTTTCTTAATAGATGTTAGTGATTATAAAGAAAAAAATGATAGAAGAATAGAGAGACTTGCCAAGAAGTTAGCAAGAGAAGTAAAGATGACCAAAGTAGAAGTAAAAATGGATTCTATGAACTCCTATCAAAGAAGACTTGTTCATAACATATTAAATAATAATAAATATGTATATACCGAAAGTGTAGGAGAAGAACCTAATCGCTGTGTTGTTATAAAACCTCGCGACTAGGTTCTTTTTTTGTAAAAAAGTGACTAATTTATAAAACTTTCCTTATTTACCTTTACAGTATCACAAAATATCAATATAATAATAAAACTGAAAAAAGGAAAGGAAGGTGTTATATGCAAGAAATAGTTGCAGATACAATAAATGATTTAGAATTTTTAAAGTTACAATTAACTACTGAAATAGATGGGATAAAAATAAATATAGGTGATTTACGTATTTATCCAAAGGTACAAAACTATATAAGTTTAGTAAAGAAAAGAGAGAACTTAAAGCAAAATAATATCTATAAGGACCCTTTAAAAGCAGAACTTAAAGACAAAATAGATACTTTAATAGATACTTATGTAGAAGTAAAACAATATATAGAAAGTATAAAAGCTTTAAAAGATTATGAAGAAGATTTAACAAATTTAGATAATTTAATTTCTATAGATGGAGTTATTTATAATAAAGTAAAAGATGATAAGATTTATTATTCAGCTAAGGAGGTCTTAAAACATTTAATGGCTTTAAAAGAAAGAGCAGGTTTGCCATTAATTCTTACCATTGAAGAGTTAAATAGATATATAGATGCTGTAAGAAAATCTTTACAAGATAATACTCATTATGAAGATGATAAAGTAATAGATGAAATATTAAGTTTTAAAGTATATCAAAATCCTAAAAATTATGATATAAAGAATGTAAGAGAACTACCATCTATAGATTTAGAATATCTATATGAAAAAGATAATTTAACAGAAAGAGAAAAGGAAGCTTTCTTTGGAAATGAGGCTCATAAAGCTTTAGGCATATCTAAAGAACAAGCTAAAGTAAAAAGAATAGGAGCAAAGAAAAATGTCTGATACAATAGTAGCGATTTCAACAAAATTAGGAGTAGGAGCTATATCCATTGTAAGAGTAAGTGGTAAAGATGCTATATCTTTAGTAAATAAAGTCTTTAGAGGAAAAGATTTAACTAAAGTAGAATCTCATACCATAAACTATGGTTTTATTAATAATGGAAAAGAAGATATAGATGAAGTATTAGTAACAGTTATGAGGTCTCCTAAAACCTTTACAAGAGAAGATGTTGTTGAAATAAATTGTCATGGAGGAATCGCTACAACTCTTAGTATCTTTGAACTTTTAATAGAAAAAGGAGCAAGGAAAGCAGAAAGAGGGGAGTTTACTAAAAGAGCCTTTCTTAATGGTAGAATAGATTTAACCCAAGCTGAATCAGTAATGGATTTAATAGATAGTAAGACTGATAATAGTAGAAAGTTAGCACTATCATCACTAGAAGGTTCGCTAAAAAAATATATCAATAGTTTTAGAGATAAATTAAAACATGTTATTGCAAACATTGAAGTAAATATAGACTATCCTGAGTACTATGATATAGAAGAAGTTACTAAGAAAGAATTAAAAGAAGTAATAACTGACCTTGAAAAAGATTTACAAAACTTAGTAAAAAAGTCAGAAGAAAGACAAATTATCAAAAATGGTATTAAGACTATTATTATAGGTAGACCTAATGTAGGAAAGAGTAGTATATTAAATAGATTTCTAAAAGAAGATAAAGCTATTGTTACTGATATTGAAGGAACAACAAGAGATATTGTAGAAGGAAGTATTATCTTTGATGGTATAGAATTATCTTTAATAGATACAGCAGGTATAAGAGATACCGATAACTTAGCAGAAAAAATAGGAGTAGAGAAGAGTTTATCTTTAATTGATAATGCTAACCTTATTATAGTAGTACTAAACTCTAGTGAAGAGTTAAATGATAATGATAAGTTCATCTTAGATAAAGTAAAAGATAAAAATCCAATTATAGTTTTAAATAAGAATGATTTACCTAAAAAAATTGATACAGATAAGTTAGACTTTAAACATATTGTAAGTACTAATACTAATACCCTAGATGGAATAGAACCATTAAAGGAAGAAATAAAGAGTATGTTTAAACTATCAGAAATAAAAGAAGATGATTACACTTATCTTGCTAATGAAAGACAATTAACTCTTGCTAAAAAAGCCCTTAAGAGTTTAGAAGATGCTAAAGTTAGTTTAGAATCTGATGAACCTGTTGATATAATTGAAATAGACTTAAAAGAAGTATTTGATATCTTAGGTTCAATCACTGGAGAAAGTTATAGTGATGAACTATTAGATGAGTTATTTGCAAACTTCTGTGTAGGAAAATAAGAAAGGAATGATAGAAATGAACGAAAAAATTACTAAGAAAAATTCAATTTTATTTAATCAATTATGGATAAACAAAGCAATAGAAGATGGCAATAGTTTTGTTCTAATATATAATAAATCAGATGATAGAAGTATCGGTGAAATAATAGAAGAAAGATATTTAGAAGAAGATTTAGAGCCTAAAAGTAAGAAAGTAACTGAACATAATTCAATCCTATTTCAAAAAGAGTGGATGTCAAAATTTAGAGAAGAAAACTTGGCTATACCAAATAGAAGATTGTCAACTAAACATAGCTTGGGTCAAACATTATCTTTTATATACAGCCAAAAACAATTTAGAGAAAAAATAAAGGAAAGACAAAAAGAAAAAGTACTAGAATTAAAATAGAAAGACGTGATGTTAGATGAATTATGAAGTAATTGTTGTAGGAGGAGGACATGCTGGTATAGAAGCATGTTTATCATGCGCAAGGCTTAAGCACAAGACTCTTTTAGTAACAGGAAACATTGATAATATTGCCGATATGCCCTGTAATCCCTCAATTGGAGGACCTGCTAAAGGAATAGTTGTAAGAGAAATAGATGCCTTAGGTGGCGAAATGGCTAAAAATACTGATAAGAGTTCTTTACAAATGAAAATGTTAAATACTAAAAAAGGTCCTGCCGTTCGTGCTTTACGTGCTCAAGCAGATAAAGTTATCTATAAAGAAGAAATGTTAAAGACTCTAAATAGTCAAGACAACTTAGATATTAAAGAAGGACTAGTAAAAGAACTTATTATAAAAGATAATAAAGCTAGTGGAGTAGTATTAGAAAGTGGCGAGGAAATATCTTCAAAAGCCGTTATTTTAACAACAGGAACTTATTTAAAAGGAACAATATTAGTAGGTGATAAGAAAACTAGAGGTGGTCCTCATGGTGAAAAAGCTAGTAATTATTTAAGTCCTTTCTTAAAGAGGCTAGGCTTTAATATTTTAAGACTAAAAACAGGAACTCCTCCTCGTATTGAAAAAGCAAGTGTTGACTTCTCTAAAATGCAAGAAGAACTTGGTAGTAGTGAAGATATAACTTTCTCATATGATAACACTACCGCTCTTGCCTATAAGTACAGGCTACCTTGTTATTTAATCTACACTAACGATTTAACTCATAAAATAATCAAAGAACATCTTAATGAATCTAGTATGTATGGAGGCTATGTTGAAGGAGTAGGACCAAGATACTGTCCATCTATTGAAGATAAAGTAGTTAGATTTAGTGATAAAGAACGTCATCAATTATTTTTAGAACCTGAAAGTATTTATTATGATGACCTTTATTTACAAGGCTTTTCAACAAGTATGCCTCACTATGTCCAAGAACAAATGGTTCATAGTCTATCTGGTTTAGAAAATGCTAAGATACTAAAATATGCTTATGCTATAGAGTATGATGCAATTGATTCAAGACAAATAAAACCAACTCTTGAGACAAAATTAATTGAAAATCTTTATACAGCAGGACAAATAAATGGAACAAGTGGTTATGAAGAAGCAGCAGGACAAGGTTTAATCGCTGGAATTAATGCTTCTCTAAAACTAGAAGAAAAAGCTCCATTAATCTTAAAAAGAAATGAATCTTACATTGGGGTTTTAATAGATGACTTAGTAACAAAAGGAGTAAAAGACCCATATCGTCTTTTAACATCACGTGCTGAATATCGTCTTCTTTTAAGAGATGATAATGCCGATTTAAGATTAAGAGAGTATGGTCATAAAATAGGACTAGTAAAAGATGATATTTATAATAATTTCTTACAAAAGAAAAAAGATATAGAAGAATTAACTAATACTTTAAAAGAAACAAAAATTACATCCAAGAAAGAAATAAATGATATCTTAATAAAATTAAATACATCTCCTCTAAAAGATAGTATTACATTATATGATTTATTAAAAAGACCTGAACTATCTATTGAAGATTTAACTAACTTTAAAGAATTAAATTATTCTAAAGAAGTATTAAAAGAAGTAGAAATAAATGTAAAATACGAAGGCTATATTAAAAAATCTATGGAAGAAGCAAAAAAAATGTTAGAACTAGAAGATAAAATAATACCAGAAGATATTAACTATCAAGATATTCCTAATATTGCTAGTGAAGCGAAAGAAAAACTAGAAAATATTAAACCTATAACATTAGGACAAGCAAGCAGAATTAGTGGTGTTAATCCTTCAGATATCGCTATTATTTCCGTATATTTAAAGAAAAGGGGAATCTAAATGACTATTGAAGAATTTATAAAAGAAGTAGAAGCTTTAGGATTAAATGTAACAGAAGAACAACTAGAACAACTAGATATTATTTATAATACCTTAGTAGAAACTAATAAAACAATGAATTTAACAAGAATAACAGAAAAAGAAGATGTTTATCTAAAACATTTCTATGATAGTCTAACTCTAGCCAAAGTATATGACTTATCTAAAGTTAATACTCTTTGTGATATTGGAACAGGAGCAGGTTTCCCAGGACTTGTCTTAAAAATATTCTATCCTAATTTAGAAATAACTTTAGTGGATTCTCTTTTAAAAAGAGTAAAATATCTTAACAATCTAATAGATAAATTACAATTAACTGGTATAAAAGCTTATCACAATCGTGCAGAAGATTTAATTAGGGATGGTAAAAAATTTGATATCGTAACAGCAAGAGCTGTAGCAAGTTTACCTAAATTACTTTTATGGACTATGCCTTTAGTAAATAAAAATGGTAGTTTTCTTGCTATGAAAGGTAAAGTAGAAGAAGAACTAAAACAAGCTGAAAAAATAATATTAAAAAATAATTATTGTTTGGCCAACAAATTTAGTTTTATTTTACCAAAAGAAAACAGTGATAGAATAATTTTGGAGTTCAAATATAAAGATGAATAACAATAATTTTAAGATTATTAAAAAGAAAATAGAATTAAATAATTTAGATGAATATAATCCTAAGAAACTAAAGCAATCAGAAAACATTTTAAAAGAAACAATTTCAAATACTTTAATTAATGATTTTTCTTTTTTAATAAAACTCAATCAAATATCTTTAAACAAAGATATGAGTTTAGAAGAAGCATATAACAGTTATAATGGAGAAATTCCAACTATTGATTGTATAGGTATTTCTAAAATATTAAAAAAAAAGCTAAAGAAAATAAATATAAATACTTATTTCATAACTTGTAAAGCCTCTGGATTTTCTACAAAATATGGTGATAGTTTAATTAAAGAAGCACATACTTTTTTAATATATCCTTGTAAAAAAAAAGATAAATTATTATTTATTGTTTATGATGCTGGTTTTAGAGTAAATAAACCTATAGTATTTTATGATAAAACTTCATCAAAAGAGTATAAATATCTTACTGGTAAAGTAAAGATAAGTTATGATAATAATATATATAGTATAAAAACTAATGTCAGAATGAAAAGAAATTTTAGTATTATTAAAGATAGTATAAATTGGCATTTTAATCCTTATGAAGAAACAATTAATATAGATTCTTTTGCTAAAAATATTTATAAAGTGAAATTCTCTTATAAAATAATGTATTATAGCAATGCTAAAAATAAGAGATTTTGTTTGGGATTAAATATAGTAACTAAAAAGCTAGACTTATACACCTATAAACATCATGAAGAATATTTCCTAAATGATTTATTTAATCTGTCAAAAGAAGAAATATTAAACAAATTACATTTTTTAAAAACAGATAATAAACTTACTAATAAAGATATAGAAGATTTACTAAAAATTTTAAAAATATATGCATATGCAAGAGATATTCCTATATTAAATTCAAAAATAGAACAGGAATTTAAATAAATAATGTAGCACTAAAAAAAAAATCATGTTATACTGTTATTAGTAGAATATTAAAGATAAAGAGGGGATTAATATGGATAATAAAGATAATGAAGTTGTATATTTACATTTAGATGATATAATTCCAAATAGATTTCAACCTAGACAAGTATTTGATGAGAAAGCTTTAAAAGAACTAGCTGTCTCTATTAAAGAACATGGTGTAATCCAACCAATTATTGTTAGAAATATTGGTAATAAATACGAAATAATAGCAGGAGAACGTCGTTACAAAGCATCAGCTATGGCAGGACTTACTACAATACCTGCAATTGTTCGTAATTTAGATGATAAAGAAAGTAGTAAAGTAGCACTTCTTGAAAACTTACAACGTAAAAACCTAAATCCAATTGAAGAAGCTAAAACATATCAAAAGATTCTTGAAATAGATCAAATGACTCAAGAAGAACTTGCAAAAACAATGGGTAAGAGCCAAAGTGCCGTTGCAAATAAACTACGTCTATTAGCTTTAACAGATGAAGTTCAAGATGCTCTATTAAAAGATGAAATTTCAGAACGTCATGCTAGAACTCTATTGAATGCTAAAGATGCTGAAACTCAAAAACAACTATTAAAAGAAGTTATAGATAAAAAAATGACAGTAAGAGAATTAGAAGAAAAAATAAATCCTAAAGAAGAAATAACAAAGAGTGATATTGAAAATCTTTTAAATCCATCTCCTGTTAGTGCTTCTATTCCACAAACAGATACTTTAAATATTTCAACTTCTCAAGCTTCATCATTAAATAATCCTCAAGATGATTTTAATAGAAGTGTAGGAATTGACTATTCAACACCACCTAAATTTATAGATTATGATGTTCCAAACATAAATGATAACTTAGAAAGTACTGCTAACAAATCTATTGATATAAATGCAATTAAAGATAATGCTCAGGATATTAATGTTGAAAGACCAACAACCGATGTCAATGAATTTCTTAAAGTAGCACCTAAAGAAGAGAAAAAAGAAGAAACATCTAGTAATTTTAAATTTTTCTCACCACTTGAAGAGGAAACTAAGGAAGAACCTCCAAAACAGGAAATGACTTCAATGTTTGACGCACCAGCACCTACAAATGCTCCATTCGTTAATGATAATCCATTTAATTTAGGAGCAGAAACTAAAGATATAAAAGATTCTACAAGTACATCTATGGATACATTATTAGCAGGAGTAAATGCAAATAGTCAAAAAGAAGAACAAAATTCTATTCCACAAGTAGATACTTTTAATAATCCATTTGCACATAATCCAATATTTCAATCAGATATAAAAAATAATGAAGAAAAAGAAGAGATGAAACCTAAATATACATTAAATGAATCTATAAATTTGGTAAGAGAAATTCTTAAGAAAATAGAAGACTCTGGTTTTAAAGTAGATAGTGAAGAAATGGACCTTGTTAATAACTATCAGATAACTATAAAAATTTCTAAAACAAATAACGAAGGATAAAAGTAGAGTAAAATCTACTTTTTTAGATAAATTTCTTTTCATAATAACATATTTTTGATACAATAAATAAGACAAATAAGAGAAGAGAGTGATAAAATGGCAAAGGTAATTTCTTTAGTTAATCAAAAAGGTGGAGTAGGAAAGACAACAACAAGTATTAACCTTTCTGCCTCATTAGCATTCCTTGGTAAAAAAGTATTATTAATAGACTTAGACCCTCAAGGTAATACCACAACAGGAGTAGGTATAAACAAAGGAGATATTGATTTAAGTATATATGATGTTCTAACAAATAAATGTAGTACCAAAGATGCCATGATTAAAACTAAATATAAAAAATTATATGTATTACCTGCAACAATAAACTTAGCAGGACTTGATATTGAACTATTAGAAAAAAGTCAGAGTGAACCTGGTTTTGCAAAAGGAGCACAACTTAAATATCATTTAAAAGAACTAGAAGACGAAAACTTTGATTTTATAATAATAGATTGTCCTCCATCATTAGGATTAATTACAACTAATGCTCTAACTGCAAGTGATTCAGTTATTATTCCAGTACAGTGTGAGTTCTTTGCTCTAGAAGGAATAATGCAACTATTAAACACAATAAGACTTGCTCAAAAACAATTAAATCCTAATCTAGATATAGAAGGAGTCCTACTTACAATGCTAGATTCAAGAACAAACCTTGGTTTTGAAGTTGTAGATGATATTAGAAAATTTTTCAAAGAAAAAGTATATAATACTATTATACCAAGATTAATTAGATTAACAGAAGCTCCTTCTCATGGAGAACCTATAATAGTATATGATCCTAAAAGTAAAGGCTCAGAAGCTTATCTAAACTTAGCAAAGGAAGTGATTGATAGAAATGGAAAATAAAAGGCGTGCTTTAGGAAAAGGTCTTGAGGAATTATTCAATAGTGAACAATTAAACATTTCTGATGTAGAAGAAAAGATAATTAATAATACACCAAAAGATCAAATAGTAAATCTAAATCTAGATGAATTAAGAAGTAACCCATATCAACCTCGTAAAAACTTTGATGAAGAAAGCTTAAATGAACTAGCTTCTTCTATTAAAGAACATGGTGTTTTTCAACCTATAATTGCTAAAAAAAGTATTAAAGGTTATGAAATAATAGCAGGAGAACGTCGTGTTAAAGCCTCAAGACTAGCAGGTTTAACTACAATACCTGCCATCATTAAAGACTTTACAGATGAAGAAATGATGGAAATCGCTCTTCTTGAAAACTTACAAAGAGAAAACTTAAGTGCTATGGAAGAAGCAGAGGCCTATAATGCTTTAAAGACTAGACTAAATTTAACTCAAGAAGAACTTGCTAAAAAAGTAGGTAAATCAAGAAGTCATATTACTAATATGCTAGGACTATTAACCTTACCTAATGAAATAAAAGATGAAGTAGTAAAAGGTGAATTAAGTATGGGACATGCTAGAGTCCTAAGTAAATTAGAAGATAAAGAACAAGCGATAAGTCTAGCAGAAAAAACAATAAATGAAAATCTAAGTGTTAGAAGGTTAGAAGAGTTAACTAATTCTAAAGAAGAATATCATCGTAAAAAAGAAATAACTCCTCATAAACCAAAATCTAAAGATAATGAGTACTCTTACTTAGAAAGTGATTTATGTGAAAAATTAGGTACAAAAGTAAAAATAAGAAACAATAAATTAGAAATAAGCTTTACAAATGCTAATGACCTAACAAGAATACTAGAAATTATGCATTTAGATAAATAAAGGAGGTAATCCCCTTGAAAGAATTTTTTGCTTCAGAGATATTTATATATATAGTAAGGCCAATTATATACATAGCCCTTGCTTATATATTTTATAAAGTAGTAATAATTTTTATTAATAGAGCTCTAAACAATAAACATTTAAAAAATAAAAATAAAAAGCGTGTAAATACAACGTTAAGTATAATAAATAACTGTCTAAAATATATTGTAATATTTTTAATAACATTAGTAGTTTTAAACAGCTATGGTATTGATGTAAGTAGTATTTTAGCAGGTGTAGGAATCATGGCTGCTGTTCTTACTCTAGCATTCCAAGATTTAGCCAAGGACTTTATCGCTGGTATTTCAATCGTTATGGAAGATCAATTTGAAATTGGAGATAATGTTATGATTAATGGTTTTCGTGGCGATGTCATAGAAATGGGATTAAAAACTACAAGAATAAGAGATTATAAAGGTGCTGTGCAAATAATTGCTAACCATATGATAACAGAAGTCACTAATTACAGTTTAAATCCATCTCTAGCTGAAGTTACTATTCAAGTTGATTCTGATAACGATTTAGATAAAGTAGAGAATATTATCAAAAAAACTATGGAACAAATTGATAAGACCTATGATTTTCTCAAAGGAAAAACAGAATTATGGGGAGTTGAGATGGTTGATCAAAACTCTGTAACATATAAAGTAGTAGTTAAAACTAAATCAGGTAAAGATTTTGATATTCAAAGAAATATGCGAAGGGATTTACAAGCTGCTTTAACTACAGCAGGTATTAAGATGCCACAAACACATATGGAGGTTCGTAATGGAAAATAAAACTTACAAATTAGGAGATAAACTAGTATTAAAAAAGGGACATCCATGTGGTACTAATGATTGGGAAGTAGTAAAACTTGGCGCTGATATCAAACTAAAATGTACAGGCTGTGGTAGATTAGTATTTATTCCAAGAATAGAACTAAATAAAAAAATCAAGAAAATAATAGAAAAGGAGAGTCAAGATGCATAATAGAAGAAAATTAAAACTAAAAAAATTCTATCTTCATCCTATTACAGTTTACTTACTTCTTACTTTCCTTGTATTAATATTAAGTGCTATTCTATCAGCTTTTCAAATGCAAGCGACTTATAATACAATAAGTCCTACAACTAATGAATTAGAAAGTACTTTAGTTACAGTAGAAAACTTATTTAACTTTGATGGTATGAAATATATATTTAGTAATGCTATGACTAATTTCTTATCTTTTGCACCTCTAGGTATGTTATTATTAACACTATTTGGTCTTAGTATTGCAAAATCTACAGGATTCTTAGATACCCTATGTAAAAGAGTATTAATTAAGATAGATAAGAAAATATTAACCTTTATTGTTATATTTTTAGCAACTATCTCATCATTAATAAATGATGTAGGTTATGTTATTCTAATACCAGTATCTGCTATGTTATTTTTACTTAATAATAGAAATCCTCATCTAGGTATCATTGCTGCTTTTGCAGGAGTAAGTTTTGGTTATGGAGTATCAATCTTCGTAGGAAGTATGGAAGTAAATCTAATACCAGATACGACAACAGCAGCTCGTCTTATAGATGCATCAGCTCATATCAGTTTAACATCAAATCTATTTATCATCATCGCTTTTTCAATTATCTTATCACTAGTTGGAACTATTATTATTGAAAAGATAATCGCTCCACGTCTTGGTAAATATAAAGAAAAAGAAGAACTATCAAAGACAGAAGAATTAGTAATAGTTGATGAAGTAGATGCTAAAGAATTAGAACAACAAAAGATAGAAAAAGAAAGACGTGAAAAAAGAGGTCTTAAAGCTGCTATCATAACAGGAATAGTAGTTGTCATATTATTTATATATTCTATAATACCAGACTTACCATATTCAGGAATGTTACTTGATATGGAAGAAGATACTTACTTAGGTCAATTATTTGGTACAAACTCATATTTCCAAGATGGCTTTACTTACATGATGGCTTTACTTTTAACCCTTGTTGGTATTGCCTATGGAATAGGTGCTAAAAGTATTAAAAATGATAAAGATATAATTAATGGTTGTAAAGAAACATTCGCTCCTATGGGAGAAATATTAATGCTTATCTTTGTAGTAGCACAGTTTACATCAGTATTTAGAGAAACAAACATAGGAACAGTAATTGCATCTTGGTGTGCTAATGCTATAGGTAATATAGGATTTACGGGATTACCTTTAATAATCTTTGCTATTATAATGATAGGACTAGCTAATCTCTTTGTGCCAACACCAAGTGCTAAATGGCAAATATTCGCTCCAGTTATGGTTCCTGCCTTTATGCAATCAAACCTATCTGCTCCATTCGCTCAATTTATATTAAGAGCAGGTACTTCAATAACAGCAGGTATAACACCATTACTAGCATGTTTTGCTATCTACATAGGATACTTAAATATCTATAATCAAGATAAATCTAAACCAATAACAATCCATAAGAGTATAGGATACGTTCTTCCATATTTTGGAATAATCGCTATAACTTGGATATTATTAGTAATAGGTTGGTACTTAATAGGTCTACCATTAGGACCTGGAGTATATGCAACAATTTAAATACCGCAAGGTATTTTTTTCTTTTAAAAGATATAAAACAATGCTATAATATGGAAGTAAGAAAAGAGGTAATATTATGAGTTTAAAAGCAGGAATTATAGGACTACCTAATGTAGGTAAAAGTACATTATTTAATGCCTTAACCAAAACCCACATTTTAGCAGAAAACTATCCCTTCGCAACAATTGATCCAAATGTTGGAATAGTAAATGTTAAAGATGAGAGAATTGATAAACTATCTAGTATGTATAATCCTAAAAGAACCATCTATACAAGTTATGAATTTATTGATATAGCAGGACTTGTAAAAGGAGCAAGTAAAGGAGAAGGACTAGGTAATAAATTTTTATCACATATAAGAGAAGTAGATGCCATTTGTGAAGTAGTAAGATGCTTTGATAATGGTAATATCATCCATGTTGATGGTAATATAGACCCTATAAGAGATATAGAAACAATTAACTTAGAACTTGCTCTAGCAGACTTAGAAACAGTAACTAATAGAATAAATAGAATTAGTAAGAAAGCTAGAATGAGTAAAGATAAAGATGAACTTTTAGAGTATGAAACACTAGAAAAGTTAAGAAAGGCTCTAGAAGAAAATATTCCAATAAGATTACTTGACTTAACAAAAGAAGAGAAGTGTATTATCAAAAGTTTTAATCTTTTAACAGAAAAACCATTGATTTACCTTGCAAATGTTAATGAAAATGATTTAGGTACAAACAATGATTACGTTAAAAAAGTTAAAGAATATGCTAGTAAAGAAAATGCTAAAGTAATAGAAATATGTGCTAAAGTAGAAGAAGAGTTAAGTGAATTAGATGATGTTGATGCTAAAGAGATGTTAGAAGCTCTAGGACTTGAAAAAAGTGGGTTAGACTCTCTAATATCAACAACATATGATTTATTAGGACTTGCAACATATTTTACAGTAGGACCTGATGAAGTAAGAGCATGGACCTTTAAAAAAGGGAATGAACGCCAAAAGCTGTGCCGGTATCATCCATACAGACTTTGAAAAAAGGCTTTATTAAAGCAGAAGTTATTTCCTATGAAGACTTAATAGAGTGTGGTAGTGAATTAAAAGCAAGAGAAGCTGGTAAAGCAAGACTTGAAGGAAAAGATTATCTAATGCAAGATGGAGATATCTGTCACTTTAGATTTAATGTATAGACAACAATTATTAAAAGTTGTACAATAAAAATCAAAAATTAAAAAGGTGATTTAGATGTATTTAACAAACCAATTATTTAGTGCCATAGAAACAATAAGTACCAAAAGAAATGAAATTATCAAAAATGGTACAATAGTACCAAATTATAAAGTATATGAAAAGAAAAATGATGAAAATATAATATTTACATGTTTTGATATATGTTCTAAACAAATTACAACAAATAATATAATTATAAATCAATTTAAGTATGAAGGTGAATTATTTTTTAAAATAAATGAAAAAACAAATGAGATAACTATATCAAAATTACCATGTGTTACTTTAGGTAAAGAAAAAATACCAGTTTTAACAAGTGACATTGCTACCATTATAATAGAACAAACGAAAAAAATTATAGATCCAAAAGATATAATAATAAAATCTATAAATTCAAATCACTTCTTTGCTATAGATAATAACACAGAAAAAATCATTCCCCAAATAGATAAAAAAGAAATTTATATTTTAATAAAAAAGATAATATCAAAAATAAAAGAAGAAGTGGAGTATATAAAGAAAGAAGTATTAAAAGAAAAACAAAAAAATGACAGAATAGATAAGATGAAGGAAAGGATATTTTTGAAAAGGAAAGATGTATATGGCTTAAATTCAGATAATTATGATAATTATCAAGACTTTTTAAACGATTTAAAACAAAAAATTCTAAAGTATAGTAATAAAACTAAAGAAACAATAGAAAGGCATATTAATTTGTCTAAAAAAAAATATATCAAATTATTGGAAGATGCTGGTATTAAAGATCCTTTAAGACACTTAAAAGACGATTTAGATGATACAAAAAAAGATAGTATAATTAGTATTATTTTAAAATATAGTAATCTTATAAGCCCTCAAGTAGAAACAAAGGAAGAATATAATCCATATAGTGGTAAATATGAATGGAATACTATATATTATTATCTTGAAGACAATTACGATTATTGTTGTTTTATGCAAAAATTAATAATAAAAGAACAAAAATTAGATAAATATAAATACGAAATTAAAAATGAAAATTATTTTTATAAAAATCAAGATCCATATTCTAAAGAATTAAGACAAGGAATTAATTTGGTTCAACAAATATACAGTTTAGAAAAAAAACTAGATTATTATAATAAAATATTAGAAAATCCTCAGAAAATAGTTCTTCATTTCCAAAAAAATAGTGATTTGATAGGAAATATATATCAATTTCCGTATTTTATAAAATATGGTAAAGATATATATTTTGAAACTTCAAAATACGAAAAAAACAACAGAAGCTTACTATATAATCTTTTTATGATAAAACCAGGTGTAAAAAAAAATAAACTTTGACTATATTCCTCAATTTACAACAGAGTATGGGAAAGAATTCGCTAAAAAAAAATCTGAACAATTAAAAGTACGTAAGGAAATAGCAGAAGGAAAACAAGATTTTTTATTATGTGGAAGATTGATAACAATGATTCCAAATTCAATTGCATATACTGAGTTAGAAAAAATTGTTGATTGGTCTATTGAAAAATCATATCATATTAATTTTATTTGTGAATCGCTAGATTTACAAGCAAAAGTAAAAAGAATAATTGTCTTAAAAGAATTAGATGCTTTTAAAAATAATAAAGCATATTTACAAGGCAATTGCTTTGTAAATGTTGACCCTGATTATTACAGATCATATTTTATAGATACAAAAAAGAATAAAAATCTATGGCATCAGTATGATTATTCTTCAGATTATAAGTATAGAAGAAAAAATAAAGAAAGTTTAAGTGTTCTAATATACTACCATCTAGCTAAAAATTATAATGAAAAATTAAATAATTTTGATTATAAGAAAGTAGAAGAAGAGTTATTAGGAAGTTATTCTTCTGTAGATTTTGTGGAAATACAAAAAAATTATCCGGAATATCTTTCTTTTTACCAAGAATGTAATTGGGATAACCACTGGCTACAAGATGACTGGAAGTTAATATACAATAGGATATCTGAAGAAAATGAGTCAAAACAGAAAGTTTACCATTTATGAGATTAATCGCCTAACAAAAGAAAAATAATTAATTTTTTAACAGATAAACATTGATTTATCTAGGAAATATTAATGAAAACGATTTAGGTACAAACAATGATTACGTTAAAAAGTAAAAGAATATGCTAGTAAAGAAAATGCTAAAGTAATAGAAATATGTGCTAAAGTAGAAGAAGAGTTAAGTGAGTTAGATGATGTAGATGAAAAATAAATGTTAGAAGCTCTAGGACTTGAAAAAAGTGGGTTAGACTCTCTAATATCAACAACATATGATTTATTAGGACTTGCAACATATTTTACAGTAGGACCTGATGAAGTAAGAGCATGGACCTTTAAAAAAGGGAATGAACGCCAAAAGCTGTGCCGGTATCATCCATACAGACTTTGAAAAAAGGCTTTATTAAAGCAGAAGTTATTTCCTATGAAGACTTAATAGAGTGTGGTAGTGAATTAAAAGCAAGAGAAACTGGTAAAGCAAGACTTGAAGGAAAAGATTATCTAATGCAAGATGGAGATATCTGTCATTTTAGATTTAATGTGTAAGAAAAATATATGATTTTTAAAATAAAGGAGTTGAATAAAATATATGGATATAGTAAGAATACTCTTAAAACATCAATTAGAAAATAATAAAGGTGCTAGTTTTGTAATAATACCAACTGGCAACAAGTTAATAACTCCAAATGATTATTTAAATTGGATTAATTATGTTCCTAGTCACTTCAGTATTGATGAAATATTAAATAAGAATGCTGGCGAATTAAGTGAAGAAGAAATAAAAATACTTAGTTTTTTACAAAAAGAAAACCAAGTAAAGCCATATTTTAAAAACTTTGTTTCTAGTGAAGAAAAAACAACATCTTCTTCAGCTTTAGTAGTATATGATTATATGAAGTCTATAAGTATTAATAAATATGCTGATATAAAATTAACTAAAGAAGAAAGAGAAGAATGTATAAATATAGTTAATAAAATAGATAGTGATGATATTGAAACAAGTATTGAAATTTTCTCATCTACTGCTTCAAAGGGTAAAGATTATTATATTATCTATCTTTTAAAAAGAAGACTTTATTCTATAAGAATGTCTAGAAGTGATAAAGAATTAAATGCACAATTACAATCTAATTTAGGAATGGAATATAGAAAACAACGCATTTTCCATATTTAATAGTCAAATTAGAAACAAAAATGAAAGAAAAAGATAGACTTTTCTTTTTTCTTTTGCTATAATACTAGCGAGTATTTAAAATGCTCCTTACCTAGAAATAGGTCTTATGTCCAGAAGGAGGTGTGTTTAATGACAAATTATGAAATCATGTTTATCGTTAAACCAGATTTAGAAGAAGCTGCTATTAAAAAAGAAGCAGAAAATCTAAAGAAAGTTTTAACTGATAGAAAATGTAAGATTAATGAAGAAAAAGCAATGGGACAAAAAGAATTAGCTTATGAAATGAACAAATATAAAAATGGTTATTATTTCTTATATGTTGTAGAAGCAACTCATGAAGCAATTTCTGAATTTGACCGTCTAGCTCGTCTAAATGAAAATATTTTACGTCATTTAGTTATTAGAGTAGACGATTAAGAAAAGAGGTATTTATGAATAAAGTATTTTTAATAGGTCGCTTAACTCGTGATCCTGAACTTCGTTATACAGGTAACAATACAGCAGTAGCAAGTTTTACTATTGCCGTTAATAGAACTTATACTAACCAAGCAGGTGAGAGAGAAGCAGACTTTATACCAGTTGTTGTATGGCGTAGACAAGCTGAAAGTGTTAAAAACTATCTATCACAAGGTAGTCAAGTAGCAGTAGAAGGACGTATTCAAGTACGTAACTATGATGACCAAAACGGACAACGTCGTTATGTTACTGAAGTAATCGCTGATAGTGTTGAATTTATTGGTTCAAAAAGAGATAATCAATCATCAGGAACTAGCAATTATAACAATCAATCAGCACCTGCTCAATCTAACCAACCAGCAGAGCCAACTCCATATGACTTTAAAGATGAACCATCATCAAATAATGGAACAGATATCTCAAGTAATCCATTCGCCGATTTTGGGGCAAGTATTGAAATTGATGATAGTGAATTACCATTTTAAAAGAAGGGAGGAATAGTCTATGGCTAAAGACTTTAAAGAACATAAAGAATTTGGACGTCGTAAAAAGAAAGTATGTATAATGTGTACTGGAAAAGACGTTAACTATAAAGATGTAGATACATTAAAAAGATTTATAAACGATAGAGGTAAAATAGTTCCTCGTCGTGTAACAGGAACTTGTGCTCGTCATCAAAGACATATAGCAAGAGAAATTAAAAGAGCAAGAGCTATTGGTCTATTACCATTTACAAAGTAAATAGAAATAACTATTTACTTTTTTCATTACAAGTTTTACTTATCACTTAAAATAGTATATAATATTAACAAGGGATAAAAGGAGGATCTAATGAAATTAATAGAAAGAAAAAAAGAACTAAGAAAAAAAATAAAATCTGCTAAAACAGTTTTTATCATGGCACATAAAGATTTAGATTTAGATGCCTTAGGTAGTTCCATAGGTCTTTATATTATCTTAGAAAAACTAAATAAAAATTGTTTTCTAATTATTAATGATACAAAACATGAATCAGGTGTATCTAAAGTATTTAAAGAACTAGAAGGATGTTTAAATATAATTAAAGATAATGAAATAGAAGATAATCTTTATATAAGAAGTAAGAAAAACTTACTAGTAATACTAGATACAAATAAAGAAGAATTAGTCCAATCAAGTGATGCAATTAATTACTTTGATAAAGAAAACATAGTAATACTAGACCATCATGAATTAGGAGAAACATCAATAGAAGCTAATCTTAGAATAATAGATAATGACATATCAAGCACTTGCGAAATGATTACTAATTTAATAGAGACTTATAAAATGGAACTAGACCCTTATTATGCAACTCTTTTATTATCAGGAATAGTTCTAGATACTAATAACTTTACTTTAAAGACAAACTCTGAAACATACTATGCCGCATACTATCTAGCAAGTATGGGAGCAAGTACTAAGAAAGTTCAGTATCTTTTAAAACAAGATTTAAAAGAGTATATAGAAAGACAAAAAGTAATAACTAATGTCGATGTCATAAATGATAGAATCGCTATCGCTAAAGGTAGTCCTTATACAGTATATCGTAAAGAAGAAATAGCAAAAATCGCTGACACTCTTTTATTCTTTAACGATATAGAAGCATCATTTGTTATCGCCAAAACTACTTCTAAAACAATTTCTGTTAGTGGTAGAAGTCTAGGTAACTATGATATTTCTAAAATGCTTACTCCATTAGGTGGAGGAGGTAACAAAACAGTAGGAGCCGCTAGAATTAGTGATAGTACTATTAGTAAAGTTGAAACAAAACTAAAACAAATCTTAAAAAAAGAGGAGGAATAGTATGGAAGTAATCTTTATAAAAGATTTAAAAGGACAAGGTAAAAAGGGTGAGATAAAACAAGTAAAAGATGGTTATGCTGAAAATTTCTTAATAAAAAAAGGCTATGCTATTAAATCTACTAAAAGTTCCCTAGAAAAATTAGAAGATGAGAACAAAGCTAAAGCTAAAGAAGAAGAGAAAGCTAAAAAAGAAGCTTTAAGTATAAAAGAAAAACTAGAAAAAGTAACCTTAACTTTTAAAGTTAAAACAGGAGATAATGATAAAGTATTTGGAAGTATTAGTGTTAAACAAATAAAAGAAGCCTTAAAAGAAAAAGGCTATGACTTTGATAAAAGTATGATTAAACTAACAAGTTCTCCTTCATCTTTAGGCTTTCATAATATTGAAGTAGAACTATATAAAAATATAACTGCCAAAGTGAAAATACATTTAGTTAAGTAGGTGATGATTATGGCTTTAAAACAAGCCCCACAAAATTTAGAAGCAGAAAAAAGTGTCTTAGGTGCATGTTTCTTATCAAATAATGCTTTATTAATGGCAATTGAAACTTTAGATGAAACAGACTTCTATGATGCTAGAAATGCTAAAATATTTACAGCATTAAAAAAATTAGTAGAAGAAAAAACTCCAGTAGATTTAACTACTTTAACTACTACTTTAACTAAATTAGACTATTTAAATGATGTAGGAGGAGTTACCTACTTAACAGAAATAACAACCTTTGTTCCAACGGCAAGTAATATAGAATACTATATAAAAGAAGTAGAGAATACATCACTTCTTAGAAGATTAATAGAAACAGCAGAATCTATTGCATCTACAGGTTATAACAGTGAAGAAAGTATTGGTGACATCTTAGACGATGCCGAACGTAAAATATTAACAATCGCTAAAAATAGAAAAGCTAGTGAGTTTAAGTCAATCCAAAAAGTTTTAGAAAAAACAGAAGAAGACTTACAAAAACTAGCAGAAACTAAAGGAGAAATAACAGGTATTCCTACAGGGTGGTATGATATTGATAAAGTAACAGCAGGACTCCATGAAAATGAGCTTATAATCCTTGCCGCTCGTCCTGGTATGGGTAAAACTGCTTTCGCTTTAAACCTTGCAACCTATATTACAACTCACACTGATAAAACAGTAGCCGTATTCAACCTTGAAATGGGTGCCGAGCAATTAGCAAGCCGTATTATCTCATCTCTAGGTCAAATAGAAGGTTATAAACTTAGAACAGGTAAAATGCTAAATAATGACTGGAAAAGATTTGACCAAGCAGTTAGTCAGTTAAGTAATGCCAAACTATATATAGATGATACACCAGGTATAACAATAGGAGAAATCCGTGCAAAATGTAGAAGATTATCATCATCTTCTGATGGCCTAGACCTAGTAATAATCGACTACCTGCAATTGATATCTGGTGGTAAAAACTATGGTGCAAATCGTCAACAAGAAGTAGCAGATATCTCTCGTAGTCTAAAAACCCTAGCGATGGAATTACACATTCCTGTAATTGCCTTAGCTCAACTTTCTCGTAGTGTTGAAGGAAGAGAAGATAAAAGGCCAATGTTATCAGACTTAAGAGAATCAGGTTCAATAGAGCAAGATGCTGACCTTGTTGGATTTCTTTATCGTGATGATTACTACAATAAAGAAGCTAAAAATGATGCAACTAGTATCAGTGAATTTATCATCGCTAAGCATCGTAGTGGACCACAAGCGACAATACAATTACTATTTAAAAAAGATACTTCAACATTCTTAAATATGAGTAAAAATGAAATAGAGGAGGAATAAGATGAATATAAAAACTATAATTACTATAGTAATTGCCTTAATGGTAAGTTTAATTATAATGTTTTTAGTTCCAAAAGAAGAAACATTAACTCCTAAAAATGTATACAGAGTCTATTTAGCAGGTAAATCAGTAGGATTAATTAGTGATAAAGATTCACTTGATGAATATATAGATAAGGAACAACAAACCTTAAAAGATAAATATAATGCCGATAAAGTATATGCACCTGAGGATTTAGAAGTGGTAAAAGATGTAACTTATAATGAAGATATTTCTACAACTAAAGAAATATATAACAAGATTAAAGACATAGAGCCATTTACTATTAAAGGTTATGAAATAACTATAGAAGGTATTGATACTACTAATGAAGAAGGAGAAACCGTAGAAGGGAAAGACCAAACTATCTATGTCCTTGATAAAGAAGTCTTTGAAGAAGCAATGGATAAAACAATAAGATCATTTGTAGATAGTGATAGTTATGATAAATATCTTAATAATGAACAAAAAGAAATAGAAAGTGGCGATACAGGAACGATTATTGAAAATATCTATATAGAAAATAAAGTAACAGTTAAAGAAACAAATATTCCATCAGATAAAACTATCTATGAAAATGTAGATGATTTAAGTAAATACCTACTATTTGGAACTCTTGATGAACAACAAAAATATACTGTTCAAGCAGGAGATACAATTAGTGATGTCGCTTTCAATAACAAATTATCTAACGAAGAATTTTTAATTGCAAATCCTGAGTTTACTGATGCTAATAACCTTTTATATGAAGGACAAAATGTTACTATTAGTATCATTAAACCACAATTTAGATTAGTAGAAATAGATCATCAAGTAACAACACAAGATATACCTTATGAAACAGAAACAAGATATGATAATAGTAAATATACTAACTATGAAGAAACAATTCAAGAAGGAGTAGTAGGCTCACAATTAGTAACATCAAAAGTAGAGAAAGTTAATGGTCAAGTAGAGAATGCCGTTATTGATAATACAGCTACTAAAGTATTAAAAGAGCCAATTAAAAGAATTATTGTTAAAGGTACCAAACAAGCTGGAGGTAGTGGTGGTGTAAACAGTGGTCTAAGTAGTAATAGTAAAGTTGAAGGATACTGGTTATGGCCTACAAGAACACCATACTATATAAGTAGTCCATATAGTTATCGTTGGGGAACGCTTCATGATGGTATGGATATTGCAGGAGCAGGATATGGTTCACCTATTTATGCATCTAATAATGGTATCGTAGTAGCATCTTCTTATAAATGGGATAATGGACAATATATAGTTATTAATCACAATAACGGTTATTATACAATCTATGCCCACCTTGCAGAACGTTATGTTAGTGTAGGTCAAGAAGTATCACAAGGCGATACAATAGGTTCTATGGGTCAATCAGGCTTTGCCACAGGAGTTCATCTTCACTTTGGATTATGGAGAGGTTTTCCATATAGTCGTGGTTCATCTTCTATGAATCCAATGAGTTTATTCTAATGAAAATAAAAGTACTAGCGAGTGGATCTAAAGGAAACTGTTCATTAATTGAAACAAAATCTACTCGCTTTCTTATTGATATAGGAATTCCCTATCAGAGATTAAAAAAAGAATTAGAGAAGATGAATTTAACTACAGATGACATAGATGCCTTATTTTTAACCCATGCTCATAATGACCATACAAGTGGCCTTAAAGTACTATTAAAACGTACAAACTTTAAGATTTATACTAATAAAGATATTATAAAAGAATTAACAGTAGATATTGATAATGATAGAGTAGAACTTTATAATCCTTTAATACATTTAAATAATACCGAAATAAATGTATTTAAAACAAGCCATGATGCGAAAGGCTCAGTTGGCTTTCTAATAACTGAAGATAATAACTCTCTAGTATATATAACAGATACAGGTTATTTAAATCGTAAGTATTTCCCATTACTTGAGAATAAAAATATCTATTATATAGAAAGTAATCATGATGAGAAAATGTTAATGGATGGACCATATCCCTATTATTTAAAACAAAGAATAATAAGCGATGAAGGCCATTTATCTAATGATACTACTGCTAAATATCTAAAGAAATTAGTAGGAGATAATACTAAATACATAATACTCGCTCACCTTAGTGAACACAATAACAAAGAAGAAATCGCTTACAATACCTCAAGAGAAACTTTAAAAGATAGAAGTGATATAAAAATAGTAGTCGCTAAACAAAGTGAAGCCCTAGAAGAAATAGAGGTGTATAATGAAGTTAATATGTGTAGGTAAGATAAAAGAAAAATATTTAAATGATGCGATAGATGAATATAAAAAGAGACTATCTAAATATACAAAATTAGACATAGTAGAACTACCTGATAGTAGTTACAATGAAATAGATAAAGTGAAAAAAGAGGAAGGGAAACTCATTTTAAAGCACTTAAAAGAAACTGATAATGTAATCATTCTTGACATTAATGGACAAGAACTATCATCAGTAGAACTTACTAATAAATTATGTAGATTAGAATCAGTCAATAGTAATATAACCTTTATAATAGGAGGAAGTTATGGCTTAAGTGAGGAAGTAAAAAAACGTGCTAACTTTAGTTTATCTTTTTCTAAACTAACTTTTCCTCATCAATTATTTAGAGTAATGTTATTAGAGCAAATATATAGAACTTATAAAATAAGAAATAATGAAAATTATCATAAGTAGGAGATTAATATGATTGGAAATGATTGGGATATTTATTTAAAAGAAGAATATAATAAAGATTATTTTAAAAAACTAATAGATTTTGTTAATAAAGAATATAAAGAAAAGACTATTTATCCACCTAAAAATGAGATATTTAATGCCTTAAGACATACTTCATATAAAGATGTTAAAGTAGTAATACTAGGACAAGATCCATACCATGGAGAACATCAAGCTGAAGGACTATCTTTTTCAGTTAAAAATGGTATTAGAAAACCACCTTCACTACAAAATATTTTTAAAGAGTTAAATGATGATTTAGGAATACCTTTTCCTGAAACAAGTAGTCTTATTCCCTGGGCAGATCAAGGAGTATTACTTCTTAATGCCGTATTAACAGTAGAAGCGAATATGGCAGCCTCTCATAAAGATAAAGGCTGGGAAATATTTACTGATAAGATAATAGAACTATTAGATAAAAAAGAGGAGCCTATAGTCTTTATCCTTTGGGGAAGCTTTGCAAGAAACAAAAAGAAGTTAATAACTAACAAAAATCATTATATTGTAGAGTCAGCACATCCTTCACCACTTTCAGCTTACAATGGATTCTTTGGAAGTAAACCATTTTCTAAAACAAATAACTTTCTAATATCTAAAGGACTAAAACCAATAGATTGGAAAATAGATTAACTAGTACTAACCATACTAGTTTTTATTTGTGGTAAAAATGGAAATAAATGGAAAAATATAAATATTTATGACACGACTAAAACAAATTATTATAAAAAAAGAGACATACTTTTATGTCTACATTTTCTTACATTTAAACAATTATTTTAGTGCTTTAATATTTCAAAAGGTTCTCTTTTCTCTATTTTATAAGTTTCTATATCTTGATAATGAGAAAAAGTCTTAATTAAATTAGTAGGAAACTTATGAGAAAGATAAATTATTTCTTCCCCATTATCATTATAATATTTTAAAGCAGCTCTTAAGTCATTTTCGTTTTCATTTAATTTATCAACTAAAGAATCTAACTTTTTAAAATCTAACTTATCTTCATAATCATCTATTAACTTTAAAATTTCACTAGTCATATTCATTAACTCTTGATATAACTCATGATGATTAATTCTTTTTGATTTTAATTTAATAACTTCAGGAATATCTTTTATTTTAGCTTCTTCCAAAATAGGAACTATTTTTAGTAGTATTTCTTCTTTCTTTTGCAATAAGATATCTAAATTATTATCTGCTTCCTTTACCTTTATATATAAAAAGTTATATCTATTTTTATAAACTAAAACCATAATTACACAAATTAAAATAATTAATACAATAATTCCCCCAATAATAGCATAAATCATTAGTATCACATCCTTAATAGTATTATAGCAAAGAAAAAGAGAAGAGTAAATTATCTTAAAGTAATATCTTCTCTGAACTCTACATAATTAAGGTAAACTGTCCAAAGTAAGAAAATACGGTTCTCACTATCTTTAACAACAGCATAGTCTCTACCTGCACCTATAATAGTACCTGTAAATACTCTATCACGCCATTCTAGGGAATCAGAATATGACATATAAAAACTAGCTTCTTTTCCTACATTTAATTCTAAAATATTCTCTGCATAATCCATATCACCACTAATTGGAACAGTATCATTGTTATTAGGAATATTATTCATATTAGGAGTATAATCATAATCAAAGTTTTGATAAGGGGGGTCAGTACTTTGATTAGGATAAGTTTCATAATTATTATTCATCAAATCATCCTCTCAAAGTAATTATATTAATAAAATTTTAAATTATACTAATTACTACTAGTATTTCCACTTATCTCATCAAAAACAGGATCATCAGCACTAGGTTCTGTTCCTTTAACATAGTATTCAATTATTTTCTTCTCATCACTATCAACAGCAGGCTTCCCCGTAATTGGATTAACCAAAACTCCTACCACATTTTCAGGTTGACTATACCAAGCATCATCTTTATCTTTCATATAGTTTTCCATTGTATTGAGCCAAATATTCTGAGCATATTTATATTCACTAGATTTCAAGTCCCTACTATCATCATAACCACACCATACTGCAGTTACTATATCTTTATTATAGCCAATATACCAGTTATCAGTATTAGTAGTACCACTTTTTAAAGAATATTTATGAGTCATTCTACTAGCAAGATTAACTGCAGTAGGATAGTTATAATCAATAAAATTAGCATCATATGTTGCAGTTAACAAATTATTTAAAATAAAAGTTAAACTAGAGTTAAGTATAAGTTCTTTCTCTTCATCCGCTTCATATAAAACATTACCTTCTTTATCAACAACTTTAGTAATAAAGTGTGGTGTTACTTTATATCCTTCATTTGCAAAAGCAGAATAAGCCCCAGCCATCTCTAACATACCTATTTCACTAGTACCAAGAGCAAGAGAAGGCACCTCATCAAGTTTAGAAGTAATACCAAGTCTCTTAGACATATCAACAAGAGTATCTTCTCCTAAAAACATATGAGTTTTAACAGCATAAATATTTTCAGAATAAGCGATAGCAGTGGCCATAGAAATAGGCTTATTTCCATAAGTACCATTATAGTTCTGTGGTGAATAAGTTTGGTCATTATTAAAAGTAAAAGTAGTCTCTTCACTAGTAAAAGTAGTAGAAGCCGTAAATCCATTTTCTAAAGCAGCATAATAAAGAAAAGCTTTCATCGTTGAACCTACCTGCCTTTTAGCATTAACAGCCCTATTAAATTCCGATTTACTATAGTCTTTACCACCAACTAATGCGATAACTCTCCCATTATTAGGATCAACCATTACACTAGCAGTCTCTAAATCACTATCAGGCATTGTATTTTTAACAGTTTCTTCTAACTCCTTTTGAGCATCCATATCAAGACTAGTATAGACTTTAAGACCACCAGTTTCTAGAAATGATTCAGGTATTTCTTTAAGACTTTTTAACTCTTCAATAACAGCATCTTGATAATACATAACACTCTCAAGCTCGTCTTCTTCTTCCTCACCAATAAATTTTAATTCTTCATCAAGAGCCTTATTATATTCCGCTTCACTAATAACACCATCATCATACATATTCTTAAGAATCATCTGTTGCCTCTGTGTCGCTTTCTCTAAATTAACAAAAGGAGAATAATTGCTAGGAGACTTAGGAATACCAGTAAGCATAGCAGCTTCTGCTAAAGTTAAATCTTTAGCACTCTTCCCAAAGTAATATTTACTAGCAGTCTCTATTCCATATTTACCATGACCATAATTAATAGTATTTAAATAACCTTCAAGTATCTCATTTTTACTATAATGAGACTCTATCTCTATTGTATACCACATCTCATCCCATTTCCTTTTCCAAGTCTTATCAAAATCTAAAAACAAATTCTTAGCATACTGTTGCGTAATCGTACTTGCTCCTTGACTAGTAGTACCGCTAGTTATATTAACAGCCATTGCTTTTAATATTCTAAGATAATCAAAGCCAATATGTTTATAAAAGTTTCTATCTTCAGTATTTATTGTCGCTTCTATCAAGTATGGAGAAATATCATCAAGACTAATCCATTCTCTAGAACCACTTCCTTGAAAGAATACTTCATTATTACTATCAAAAAGCATAAAACTATTAGCATTCTTTATCTCAATCTTAGGACTTAATTTAGCATAAGTATAAACACAGACATTACCCACAATAAAAAGTCCAATAAGAATTATAAACATTTTCAAACACTTCTTTAAAACTTTCATAAACATATCAAATCCTTTCTTTATATATCATGTCCAAAAAATTATCATTCAAACAAATAAGTTGTAACTTTAATAGTTTTTTGTTATAATCTAAGCAGAAAAAGGAGAATCTCTATGAAAGACGTATTTATAAAATCAAAAATAAAAAATAAAGACGAAGAATTACCTTTTGAAGGCAAAGGAACTCTAGACAATGAAAAAAACTTAATCCAGTATCAAGATGACAAAGCACTTCTAACTATCTTTCTTGATGATAATATTATGCTAAGAGAAACAGAAGATACTATTTTAAGTTATAAATTTGTGGAAAACGAAAAAACTAATTTTGAAGTATTTCTAAAAGATTTGAAACAAACAGGTTTTGTTCCTATGAAAACATTTAAGATAAATAAAGATAGAGAATCTTTTGAAGTGATATATGAAATTGAAGGCAATGACTTTAAACATGAGTTTAAGGTAGAATGGAGGATACTATGAATTTTTTAAATACTGTAGAAAAAGATATATTAAATAAATTTAAGGAAAATAATATTCCACTTGATGAAGTAAAACTACTAACAAGTAGTAAAAAAGAGTTAGGAGACTATCAAATAAATGATGCCATGAAGCTTGCTAAAATCCTCCATAAATCACCAAGAGATATCGCAGAAGAGCTAGTTAAATGCCTAGAAGAAACAGAATATTTTAAAGATATTAATATAGCAGGAGCAGGTTTTATTAACTTAAGTTTTAAGGATGAGTTATTAACAGAATATGTGGAAAAAGTTTTTAAGAGTTCCACAAAAGATGTGGAAAAACTTGATAGTGATAGAATCATCATTGACTACGGTGGTGCGAATATCGCTAAAACTCTTCATGTAGGACATCTAAGAAGTGCAAATATTGGTGAAGCTTTAAAAAGACTTGCAAGACATCTTGGCAAAGAAGTAATCGCTGATGTTCACTTTGGAGACATTGGTCGTCAATCCGGAATGGTAATCTATGAACTAAAAGAAAGATATCCTAATCTTAACTATTTTAGTGGAAAAGAAGAAACTACTTGGGATGAATTACCTATAACAGGAGAAGATTTAGAAGAAATCTATCCTACTGCAAGTATAAAAGCTAAAGAAAATGAAGAGATAATGGAAAAGGTTAGAGAAATAACTGCCGAGTTAGAATCAGGTAAAAATAAAGGATATGTCGCTCTTTGGAATAAAATAAAAGAAATATCTACAAAAGATATAAAGAGTATTTATAAAGAATTAAATACAGACTTTGATTTGTGGGAAGGAGAAAGTGATGCTTTTCCTTATATAAAAGAAACTATTGATACAATGGAAAAATCTGGTTATTTAATAGAAAGTGAAGGAGCGAAAATAGTTGAAGTAATAGAAGATGATGATAAAGCACCTATGCCACCACTTGTAGTTATTAAAAGTAATGGAGCAACTCTTTATGCCACAAGGGAACTTGCAACCATCACATCTCGTATGAAAAGATTTAATCCTAAAGAAATATGGTATATAGTAGATATGCGTCAAGGATTATACTTTGAACAAGTATTTAGAGCATCATATAAAACAGGACTTGTCTCTAAAGATACAGTTTTAGAGTATTATGGCTTTGGAACAATGAACGGAACTGATGGTAAACCATTTAAAACAAGAGATGGTAATGCTGCAACTCTAAAAAGCCTAATTCAAAGTGTCAAAGAAGAAATACTTACTCATATGAATAAAGATATGGATAATAAAGAAGAAATCGCTGAAAAAATAACTATCGCAGCGATTAAATATGCTGACTTTTTACCTAATAGAACAACAGATTATATCTTTGAGCCTAGTAAATTTATTGATGTAGAAGGAAAAACAGGACCATATATTTTATATAATACTATTAGAATGAAATCTATTTTAAAGAAAGCAGAAGAGCAAGGTTTAAACTATAGTAATTACTATAACGAACCAACAGGAACAGAAAAAGAGATAATCCTTCTATTAATGGAGAAAAATAGTATTTTACATAAAGCTTATAATAATAAAGACTTAAGTCCTATCGCCGATTACCTTTATAATTTAACTAGTCTTTATAGTAGATTTTATGAAAAACATCATATCTTAACCGAAAGTGATGAAAAGATAAGAGAAAGTTGGCTTGCCCTAACCAAATTAGTAAAAGAAACTAATGAAGAACTACTTAATATCCTTGCTATTGATGTACCAGAGAAGATGTAAGATATAAGGAGTTAGTATTTATGTTATCAGCAAAATTGAAAAATGGAATAAAAATAATTTTAAAAACCATATTACATATATTAATATTTAGCATAGTTAGTTTCATAATATTTAATCTATCTTTTATTAATACAAAAAGAGTAGGTGCAAGTTCAGGATCTTTGTTTAGTACAAGATTTTATGAAGTTAATATCTTAATATTTATAATATTTATAGCTATTTTTATATTGTTATATACATTTTTTTGGCAAGAGTATCTAAAGAAAGATTTAAAACAATGTAAAGAAAATCATTGGAGTTTTGTAATCTTCTTTATTATTATATTTGGTATTTTTATTATAATTGAATTTATAATATTACTATTCACATTGGGGTTAGAAATAAATTGGGGAATAGTCTCAAATTTCCCAGTTAATGGAGTCTATTTAATTGTTTTTGTTTATCAACTGCTTTTTCCTATATTTGATATAATACGCGATAAATTAAAGCAAAGGAAAAATAAAAAAGAAGCATTGTAGTCTAATATCATTCAAAACTAAAAGTAGGATAAAAGTTATATTAAAAACTATTTTGTATATGTTAGCATATTAATAATTGAAATGGCGGAATCAAATAAAATGTAAAAAAAAATATAAATATATAAAAAAGGGTATTGTCTTTTATAAAAAACATGCTATAATTTTATCTGATTTAATACACAAATAAAAAATTATTACATATAATGTCTTAGCTATAGGAGGAATTTTTATGAAGTTAGCTAAAATGAAAAAAGAAGATTTAGAATTATTATCGTATAAGGATATAACATATTATATATTAGAAGAAGAAGGAAAAATGAATACTGCTGATCTTTTTAAAAGAGTAGTAACATTACTAGAACTTCCTAATAAAACTTTTGAAGAGAAAATAGGTGACTATTATACACTTCTTACAACTGATAAAAGATTCATTCTTTTAGAAGATGGTAACTGGGACTTAAGAAGTCGTCATACATCTGATAAAATAGTTAAAGTAACAGATGATGAGGACGAAGAAGAAGAGGATGAAGAAATTAAAGAAGATACAATCTTACCAGATGAATCTGAAGAAGATAACTATGACTCTGGTGATACAGATGACGATGATGACTATGATGATGCTAATGAAGATTTAAAAGATTTAGTTGTAGTTGATGAAGATGAATTAGAAGAGAGTTAAGATATTGCATTATTTGTAATATCTTTTCATATGTATAAAAACATTGATATTTCTATTATACTTATGCTATAATTACAAAGAAAAAGAAAGGACTGGTTATAATGATAGAACGTCTTGAAGCTACAGAAAAGAAATATATGGACTTACAAAAAGAACTAATGAGTGAAGAAGTCCTAAAAGATATTAATAAAACAAGAGAATTATCAAAAGAAATGTCTGAACTAGAAGAAGTTGTAACAGTTTATCGTGAATATAAAAAGGTTATTGAAGCTATTCCTGAAACTAAAGAAATGTTAAAAGATGATGAATTAAAAGATATCGCTAAAGAAGAGTTAAAAGATTTAGAAGAAAAGAAAGAAAAGTTAGAACATGACTTAGAGATACTTTTAATACCAAAAGACCCTAATGATAATAAAAACGTTATTGTGGAAATAAGAGGAGCAGCTGGAGGAGATGAAGCTAATATCTTTGCAGGTGACCTTTATAGAATGTATTCTAAATATGCTGACAAAGTAGGATTTAAAACAGAGTTAATCAATGCTGAAGAAGGAACTGCAGGAGGATTTAGTCAAGTAGAATTTATGGTTAAAGGAAGTGGAGCCTATTCTAAACTTAAATATGAAAGTGGTTCTCACAGAGTTCAAAGAATACCTGTAACAGAAAGTAATGGTAGAATTCAAACATCAACTGCAACAGTACTTGTAATGCCAGAAGCAGAAGATGTTAATATCGAAATAAATCCATCTGACCTTAGAATAGATATCTATCGTTCATCTGGTTGTGGAGGACAAGGAGTAAATACAACAGATAGTGCTGTTCGTATTACCCATTTACCAACTAATACTGTTGTTACTTGTCAAAATGAAAGAAGTCAAATCCAAAATAAAGAACAAGCTATGAAAGTATTAAAAGCAAGACTTTATGAACAAGAATTAAGAAGACAAGAAGAAGAACTGGGTGAGTCTCGTCGTAATAAAATAGGAACAGGAGATAGAGCAGAAAAAATAAGAACTTATAACTATCCTCAAAATAGAGTAACAGACCATAGAATTGGTTTTACTACTAATAACTTAGATAGAGTTATGAATGGAGATTTAGAAGAGATAATAGATGCTTTAATTATGGAAGACCAAAGAAGAAAATTAGCAGGAGAAGAAGAATGACAGTTGAAGAGTTAATTGTCTATGGTAAAAAATATACAAGTAGTACTCATGCTAAAATGTTACTTGCTACATTCCTAGAAGTTAACCCCCTAGAACTATTAACTATACTAGATAAAGTAGTAGATGATAGTATTATTAATCTTTATAAAGAATCATTAAAAGCCTTAAGTGAAAATAGACCTATTCAATATGTAATAGGTCATGTTAATTTCTATGGATTAAAGTTTAAAGTTAATGAAAATGTTCTAATACCACGATTTGAGACAGAAGAGTTAGTTGAAAATATAAAAAACTATCTTGAAAATAAAAATATAACTAATCCTAAAATATTAGATTTAGGTTGTGGCAGTGGTGTTATAGGTCTAACTTTAAAACACTTCTTTAAAGATGCTGATGTTACTTTAGTTGATATAAGTGATGAAGCCTTAGAAGTAGCAAGAGATAATGCTAAAAGTCTATGTTTAAATGTCAATTTTATAAAAAGTGATTGGTTTAAAAATATCCCTTTAGATAAGTATGATGTTATAGTCTCAAATCCCCCATACATTAAAACTAATGAAGAAATAGAAGAGATAGTAAGAGATAATGAACCTCATCTAGCTTTATATGGTGGAAAAGATGGCTTAGACTGTTATAGAAATATTTTAAAAGATATTAATAACTATTTAAAAGATAACTATCTAATTGCCTTTGAAATAGGTTATCTTGAAGGAGAAGAATTAAAGCTATTAGTAGAAAATACTATTCCTAATAGTAAAGTAATTATTAAAAAAGATTTAAGTAATAAAGATAGAATGCTTTTTGTCGAAAAAAATATTGATTAAAAAATTAAAATATCACTCATTAATTAAGTGTAGAAAGGGTGATATTTTTATATGAAAAAATATTTAATCTTAGCAAGTTTAATCTTAGTATTTATACCTAATTTAAATAAAGAAAGTGATGAAATAATTATTCCTGATGAAGCAATTAGATTTAGAGTAGTAGCAGAGTCTAATACTAAAGAAGACCAAGAAACTAAAACAATAGTAAAAGAAGCTTTAGAAGAAGATTTAGATACACTTTTAAAGGATAGTACTTCAATTGATGAAACAAGGTCTATTTTAAAAGAAAATCAAAATCATTTTGAATCTCTAGTAGAAAGAACACTTTTAACAAATAAGATAAATACAACATATAAAGTTAATTTTGGAATTAATTACTTCCCAGAAAAAAACTATAAAGGAGTTATCTACGAAGAAGGTTATTATGAATCTTTGGTTGTAACCCTTGGAAGTGGTAACGGTGAAAATTGGTGGTGTGTTTTATTTCCTCCTCTATGTTTAATGGAAGGCGAAGAAACTAATACTGATGAAGTTGAATATAAATCATTTGTAAAAGAAATGATAGATAAATACCTATAATAAATATCTACCTATACGAATAAAATTTGATAGGTGATTACTTTGAATATTTTAGAGTTAATAATATTGGCGATAGGTCTAAGCATGGATGCCTTTTCTTTATCTATCGTTTATGGTACTTTAAATCTATCAAATAAAATTAAAAACTTTTTAAGTATAACAGTAGGAATATTTCATTTCATAATGCCACTATTAGGAAGTATATTGGGACTATTTATTGTAAATCATATAATAAGTAATCCAGATATTTTAGTAGGAATAATATTTACTGTTCTAAGTATCGAAATGTTACTTAATATAAAAGAACTAGATGAAGAGAAAAAAGATTTTAAAAGTCTAGCGAATGCTTTTATCTTTGGTTTTAGTGTTAGTATAGATAGTTTTTCAGTAGGAATAGCTTTAGGCACTCATAATGAAAATATTATTTTAGCAGTAACACTATTTGCCATAACAAGTTTTATCTTTACCCTTGTAGGACTTAATATAGGTAAATTTTTAACTTTAAAATTTGGTAAAATTGCCAATATTATAGGAAGCATTTTATTATTAGTCTTAGCACTTACCTATTTCTTCGAATAAAAAGTAATTTTTTGTAAAAACTATAATTGGGTGAAGTTTTATGAGTATAAAAAGATTAATCAGTGATGAAGAGATGGAAGAGATTATCAAAAAAGAAATACTTCCATTAAGATTTCATACTGTAAACCCACTTGTAAAAGAAGTTAAATAACACTTCTTTTTTTAATGTTCAAAACAAAAGTGTGATAAATTAGGTCGAAATACCTGCAAAAGTGTGATTTTTATATTAATATAATAAATAGTAAGCAATTGAAAGGAAGGAACATCTTTCTTTTTCTTTTGACAAACACTAGATACTTGCTTT